>CAZXZQ010000028.1:0-15157 GCA_964645215.1 uncultured Rhizobiaceae bacterium
AATAACACCAAGCTTTGCCTGTGAAGCTTCAATGTTTGCTTGAGAATTTGCAGGGCCAGCAAGAGAGGCAATCGTGCGCACGATTTCTTCAAGCTCAGAGACAACAGATGTCTTCTGACTTTCCAATCGTTCCTGTCTACCCTTTGCTTCATCAAGCGTTTTTTGTAATTGGCTGCGGCGTGCATTTTGATCTGCAAGTTTAACGGTTAACTCAGAAAAGCTTGTTTCACTCTCGCCCAAGGCCTTGGTTGCAAGTTCTAATTCTTGCTTGGACTGAACTTCCGTTTCGCCAACCTTGCGACTTTGCTCTTGCAGATCCGCTTCCTCAGCATTTAAATTTTCAAGTGTATTTGTATTGTCCGCAACAATTTGTTCTTCACGCACAATATCACTGCTCAGTTGTGAAACACGATTTTGAAGCTCGACGTTACGTCCTTCAATACGTGAAATTTCTTCTTCAATCTGACCTTTAGTGATTTGGAGTTTTTGCAAGGTTGCAGCAGCAGCAGCCTCCACTTCACGCAAGCCTGGCAATTTATTGCCAATAATCGCCTCTTCTTTGGCAAGGCTTGCTTGCTTTTCAGCACTTTCTGCCATTGCAACATTAAATGCCGAAAGCGCACTTTCTGCTTCCGCTTCACTTTGTTTGGCAGCCACCCATTTAAGATGGAACATCAGCGCTTCTGTCTTACGAATATCACCAGAAATATTGCGATATCTATTTGCCTGACGCGCTTGTCTCTTCAAACTATCAATCTGTGTTTCCAGTTGACCAATGACATCATCAAGACGTTCAAGATTGGTCTCGGATGCGCGAAGACGAAGTTCAGCCTCATGTCTGCGCGAATGAAGGCCGGAAATGCCTGCAGCTTCTTCCAACAATGCACGGCGCGCAGTTGGCTTGGCAGAAATTAATTCACCAATTCTGCCCTGCCCCACCATGGATGGCGATCGCGCGCCGGTAGATGCATCGGCAAATAGAAGCTGCACGTCTTTTGCGCGAACGTCTTTGCCATTAATGCGATAAACCGAACCGGATTCACGCTCAATGCGGCGGCTAACCTGCAACTCATCTGCATCGTTAAAAGCAGCGGGTGCTGTACGATCAGCATTATCAAGAAAAAGCGAAACTTCTGCTGTGTTTCTTGCAGGTCGGTTGCCTGAACCAGAGAAAATTACATCATCCATGCCAGATGCACGCATGTTTTTGTATGAATTCTCACCCATTACCCAACGAAGGGCTTCAACTAAATTAGATTTACCACAGCCATTAGGTCCGACAACACCTGTCAGACCATTTTCAATTAAAAACTCAGTAGGTTCTACAAAAGACTTAAACCCAAGGAGGCGCAGCTTATTAAATTTCACGGCGCACTCCCCAAGGAATGCTTATCGCACCTAGGTCATTTGGCTTTAAAAAATCAGACGAGACCGTCGAGCACGTCTGACATTTGCTCAACAGACAAACTGCCTGAATATTTTGTACCATTAATGAAGAAGGTTGGCGTTGCATTAACCTCGTAGTCCTTAGCCGCTTTTTGCTGTATGGCGACGATATTGTCTAGAAGTTCTTGATTTTTCAAGCAGGCCTCAAAGCTTTCCTGTGTAAAGCCTGCAAGTTTTGCAATCTTTTCGAGATTATCACGCACATTTCCTGATTTCCAAGTAGATTGAGTCTTGAAAAGCACATCAATCATGGAAAAATATTTGTCGCCTGAGCATTCAGCTAGCATAAAAGCTGCAACCGCCGCAGGGTCAAATGGGAACTCGCGGAAGTAAAGTTTTGCTTTGCCAGTCTCGATATATTTCGTTTTAATTTCTGGATACACATCTTCATGCCATCGCTTACAATGCGGGCAAGTCATGGATGCATATTCAATAATTGTGATCGGTGCATTTGCATCACCAACAATGTGCTCACCCAATGGACCAGCATCCATCAAGGTTGATAAATCAGCAGCGTTTGCAAACTTTATATCAAGGCCGGGGACAGCACCCATCGCACCTGTAAGCGTTAAGCCAGCGCCTGCCATTACAGGCAAAACTTCACGACGACTGATTTTCATGTCCAACTCCTATGGATAAATGTGACAAAACAAAAATATAATGTTCTTAGAATATATTGCAAAACCGCCAAATTTATAGAGGGTTTCGCAATAAAATAATAAATACTATGTTATCTTTTATAATATGAACCAATGCTGAAGAGCTAGAGCGCCATTGTGTCCATGATTAGATCACCTTATTGTTTTGATAAGATACCAGCGCCTAAATTTTCTAGAATTTTCTTCAACTCTGGATCATCAATATCTTCAACCAATGTTTGCAAGCGTAATTTCTCTTCTTCAGATAGTATTTTTGCTGGGGCTTTCTTTTTACCATCGTTCTGCAAAACCGGTTTTTGAACAATCCGCATACGCTTTATTGCTTGAAACCCGAAAAATACATTCACGCGCTCAAGTATTGGCCCTTGCTCATGTTGAAAGAAAAGCGCGGATGCACTTTCACATGCAACAACCAATGTCGCCGGTTCAAACGGATCATCCTCATGCGCGCGACGTGGCCAATCAATCTTTTCAGGCCGTGTCGTTTTAGCAAATTCTTCGCTCACCAATTGTGGCCAAGCTTTTATGAGATCAAGCGTCATGCCCGTTCTGCGCGCCAAAACAGGCTCCATCACTTTGCCTATGATATCAGCAACAGAGCGTGGGCCTAATCTCTTTCCACGGTTTTTTCTAGGTTTTGACGCAGTATCGTCAGACATGACTTGATTTTTCGTTTCAATGACATTTCTTAAGATCATGCCTATCACAGCCAAGGTAAAACAAAAAGCACCACAGAAATTCGCCCACCGCTTGTTAGAGTGGTATGGCATGCATGCTCGCGAAATGCCATGGCGCACCATGCCCAGCGATCATAAAAAAGGTAAGCGTAGTAATCCGTATCATGTTTGGCTTTCAGAAATCATGTTGCAACAAACGCAGGTTACGACCGTTAGAGATTATTTTCTGAAGTTCATATCTCTGTGGCCAACCATTGATAATCTCGCAGCCGCAGACGAAGAAGATATTTTGAAAGCATGGGCTGGGCTTGGTTATTATTCACGCGCTCGAAACTTAAAGAAATGTGCTGATATAATTATGCACGAGTATAGCGGGAAATTTCCACGCACTTATGATCAGTTGATCAAGCTACCCGGCATTGGAGATTATACTGCATCTGCGATCGCATCCATTGCATTTGATCAAGCAGTGCCCGTGATTGATGGCAATGTGGAACGCGTCATGGCCCGGCATAGACGGATTGAAAAAACCTTTCCAGAAGCTAAACCTGAAACGCGCGCAATGTTAGAGACATTGCTTGATCAAGAAAAGCCCGGCGAATTTGCGCAATCCATGATGGATCTTGGCGCTACGATTTGCACGCCTAAAAAACCTAGCTGCAGTCTTTGTCCCATTAATGATGATTGTCTTGCTCACGAGAATGGTCAGCAAGAACAGTTTCCCCACAAGAAAGCCAAGACAAAAAAGCCCAAACGCGTTGGTGCAGCCTTTGTAATTGAAAACAATTCCGGCGCAATTTTCCTATGCAAACGGCCGGATAAAGGACTGCTTGCCTCGATGACGCAAGTTCCAACAACCCAATGGGATTCTCGTAACGATGGCGCAACAGGCTTGTCTTCCCAACCCTTTGTATCTGAATGGGTAAACACTGGCTCAGCACATCACGTCTTCACACATTTTGAACTTGAATTAGAAGTTTGGCTAACGCGTTCAAACCACGTTCAAAGTATGGAAGGTTGGTGGTGTAAGAAGGAAGAGCTTGAAGAGGAAGCATTGCCAACGGTCATGCGCAAAGTATTGGCGCGGGCTTTGGCCTAGCTCAAGCGCTCTTTTCTAACTGATCCAAAAGAATTTCAATCTGAGCAACAGCAGAATAAACGCCACGGCGTTTTAAAAGCTCATCTATTGAGTTCACATGATACTGCTTCATGAGAAACTGAGTTACAGCTTCTTCATGTTCAGAGTTTGTGACGCGTTCTTGTACTTTGGCAATAAATTCAGGATTGTTTTTTGCCCCTGATGCCAATTCTTTTTTATTAGACATAATAATTGTCTAATAGAAACAATGATTAAAATACAACTCAAACTTTACTACATAATGAATGCATGTACGATGAATACTTTTTTATTATTCACCCGCAACAAGCACATCGCTTCTATATTGTTTTCTTAATTCATCTATTTGTAAAAGCAGTTTGCCTTTACTGATATGCCAGAAAGTCCATCCATTACAGGCATCTAATCCTTGAACCTTCGCACCCATTTTATGAATGGAAGCCGTTTCGCCCTCATGTTCAAGCGAACCATCAATGCGCACCTTTGCTTTCCAACGCTTTTTGCTATCCGTTAAGATAGTGCCGGGCTTTAATAAACCCACTTCAAGCAGTGCGCCAAACGCAACACGAGGTTCTGCGCGTTTTCCTGTGGTCACAACAAGCTGAGGAGATTTCACAACTTCAACTGCATCAATACGTTCGATTGCAGCATTGATATATTTATCCTCACGGTCAATGCCGACGAAATTCCGACCAAGACGTTTTGCAACCGCGCCGGTTGTGCCTGAACCAAAGAATGGATCAAGAATGATATCGCCTGGCTTTGACGATGACATGATAATGCGGTGCAATAGCGCTTCTGGTTTTTGCGTCGGGTGAACCTTATCGCCGTTCTCGTCTTTTAAGCGCTCACCACCATTACAAATCGGAAACAGCCAATCAGACCGCATTTGTACTTCATCATTCGCCATTTTCATCGCGTCATAATTGAACGTATAGCCTTTTGCATTTTGGGTTGGAGACGCCCAAATCATCGTCTCATGGGCGTTTGTAAATCTACGCCCGCGGAAATTCGGCATCGGATTGGTTTTGCGCCAAACAATATCGTTCAAAATCCAAAAACCTAAATCCTGTAGGCTCGTGCCAACGCGGAAAATATTGTGGTAAGAACCGATCACCCAGATTGTGCCTTCAGGTTTTAGGACACGGCGAGCAGCCATGAGCCAGGCGCGCGTAAAGGCGTCATAGGCTTCAAATGTAGAAAATTGATCCCAATGATCATCTACCGCATCTACTTTAGATTGGTCTGGGCGTTGCAAATCACCTTGAAGTTGAAGGTTATAAGGCGGGTCAGCAAAAATCACATCAACGGAATTTTCCGGCAATTTTTCAAGGGCTGCAACGCAATCACCTTTGATGATGGAATTTATCCAAGCTGGATTTTTGGAAGATGCCTTTTTTGAGGCGCGGCCAAGCTCGGCCAGTTTCAATACACTCATTTAACTTACCCTACACAATACTAATGGGTTCTTATGGTGGATGTATTGTTACTGAATAGGGTAAAGATAGTGTTACGATTCGGAGAGGATAAATAATGCCCGGAATAGAGCTGATAATTTTTGATTGTGACGGTGTTTTGATGGACTCAGAAATTGTTGCAGCCGCAGCAGAAATTGAAATCTATAAAGAGTTCGGCATTGACATGACACCGGAAGAGTTTAGCGAACGTTTTGCTGGCCAAGATTCCACTGCCGTCAAAGCCAAGATGGAAGAAGAACTTGGCCGCCCTTTGCCTGAGCGCGTGATTGCTGACACGCATTCTAATGTGAACGAAAAGACAATTGCTGATGCAAAGATGATTGAAGGCGCTGACACGGTTCTGGACATGCTAGACCAGGCACGGTGCATTTGTTCCAATTCACCGCAGGAACGTTTAAAAGGCATGCTTGGCCGGGTCGGACTTTATGACCGTTTTCGCCCCTATGTTTTTTCTGCGCAAGACACGGACCCGCCAGTTTTCAAACCTAAGCCAGATATAATTCTAAAAGCACTCACAGAATTTGAAGTTAAACCAGCAGAAGCACTTGTTATTGAAGATTCAATCCACGGCATTGAAGCAGCAAAACGTGCAGGAACCCGTGTCATTGGCTTTACCGGCGCTTCTCACTCCTATTCAGGACATGCAGATCAGTTGATCGAAGCAGGCGCAGAAACCGTGATTAGTCGACACTCAGATTTACCTGCGATTGTTGAAGCATTCAGCGCTTGGGAAGGCGTTTAAGGCTAAGATGGGCATTTAAACAATTCGCATCTGCTATAATCGTATGTGAATTAATGCTCCATACCATGAACATCCGCTATCGTTGTGGCAGCAAGACGCTCGATCAGGCTTCGCTCAATATCTTGCATTACCTTTGAGACTTGATGATGCAATGCATGCTCAACGGAACAATGGTGCGTTTCTTCGTCACCATCAGACTCAATTAGGCGCTCATCCAGAGCCAGATAGACATCTGCTAAAGTGATTTTCTCTGGCGTGCGAGCCAGTTTCCATCCACCAGAATGTCCCTTTTCAGATGTTAAAAGCCCAGCCTTTCTAAGCTTGCCTAAAACACGGCGCACAACCACAGGATTTGTGCCTGCATGCGCTGCTATTTCAGCCGAAGTCTGTGACACCTTAGGTTCTGCAACCATGTGGCCAAGCGTATGCAAAGCAAGCGAAAGACGGCTATTTCGTTTCATTTTTAAATTGCCTTCAAAAGAACAAGTTCATGTAACAATTCGAGTTGCATTAGTCTAGTAACTGTGCAAGTTACATGAAACACAAGCTTTCTAGAGGTTTAACTTATGTCTGATTCCCGACTCCCCGTAACTGTTCTTTCTGGTTTTCTCGGAGCTGGAAAAACGACGTTGCTAAACCGTGTATTAAATAATCGCGACGGGCGTCGCGTTGCTGTGATCGTCAACGATATGTCTGAGGTAAATATCGACGCTGATCTAGTGCGGGCAGATACTGAACTTAGTCGAACAGACGAGACATTGGTTGAAATGTCCAATGGATGTATTTGCTGTACGCTGCGCGATGATTTGTTGAAAGAGGTACGCCGTTTGGCCGCCGAAGACCGATTTGATTATCTACTAATCGAATCTACCGGCATATCGGAGCCGCTACCTGTTGCTGCAACATTTGACTTCCGCGATGAAGCTGGCGAAAGCCTTTCAGATGTATCAAGAGTAGATACAATGGTCACCGTGGTAGACGCCGTAAATCTTTTGAATGATTATTCATCTCATGATTTTTTAAGCGATCGTGGTGAGTCTCTTGGTGACGACGATGAAAGAACACTTGTACACCTTCTAACAGATCAGATTGAATTCGCAGATGTCGTAATTCTAAATAAGGTCAGCGATGCGGGGCCATCGCGCGTGGATGCTGCTCGCAAAATCATCCGCAGTTTAAATGCAGATGCAAAGATCATCGAGACAGATCATTCAGATGTGGCTGCTGATGTAATTCTTGATACAGGTCTGTTTGATTTTGAAAAGGCAGAGACCCACCCAATGTGGGCGAAAGAACTTTACGGTTTTGCGGATCATGTACCTGAAACCGAAGAGTATGGCGTAACATCTTATGTGTATCGCGCACGCCAGCCATTTGTACCAGAGAAGATCGTCAAGCTTCTCAATGGCGAAATGCCTGGTGTTATCCGATCAAAGGGCCATTTATGGATTGCCACACGTCCAGATTGGGTTGTTGAATTTTCTCTTGCAGGTGCACTTTCTTCAATATCCCCGCTTGGCAGATGGTGGGCTACTGTGCCGGAAGACAGAAGACCTACTGATCCAGGCGCACTTGCTTACTTAAAGGCTAACTGGCAGGAACCTTGGGGTGACCGTCGTCAAGAGATTGTCTTTATCGGTGCAGGCATCGACTGGCCAACGCTTCAAGCGCGTCTAGATGAGTGTTTAGTGCCTGTCCTTACCGCATCAAATCTTGATGAACTACCAAACTATCCTGATCCACTTCCTGAATGGCGCCGCACCGAAGCAGCAGAATGACACTTGTTGAAAAAACAGTTGAGAATGCTGCTGTAGGCGTTGGCGTAGCAGAAACACCGGAAGGCCTGTCAGCTATACATCGTCCTGACTATGCGGCCACGATTTGGCGGCGCAATTCGATACCAAGCTTTCAATCTTGGATAGACGCGTTGGAACCCGATTGCCTACCCAAAGCACGGGTAGTATTACCCGCCAGCAAAGTGCGCGATGAAGTTATACAGATTTGCGATGCATGTGGAACACCAGATTGCCCAGAGCGGGAAATATTAGCCGATGATGCATCAGCATTAGCAGCTCTCTTTAATGATATAATGCCATCATCTAATCTTCAGTTGCGCTTTGATGTCATTACGACAAATGCTTGCCGGAAATTCCACATTGATGCAGTTACTGCACGCCTCGTTTGCACATATCGTGGCACCGGCACCCAATATGGCATTTCACATGACGGAGAAGACCCTAAACGTGTTTTCACTGTGCCAACAGGTTCTCCAATGCTTCTGCGCGGCACGCTTTGGCCGGAGGAACCAAAGTCAGGCTTGCTGCATCGATCGCCCCCTATTGAGGGAACAAGCGAAACAAGATTGCTGCTTGTTCTGGATCCAATCGTCGATTGATAATCTAAATACATTTATGGGTAGCATTGCTTACTAGCTGACAGTCACCCTCACCCAACAGACCGTGCCAACACCCGCGATATCTGTGTTAACCCATATCCGCTTTCTTCCATCCATTGGTTAAATGCTTCCTGTGTCTGGAGCATTGCTTTTTTAGAGGTCGGTTGTTTGTCAACCACACCTTCGCGGATAAGAGCGGCTGTTACGTCTCTTGAGAGAATATAGCAATCAGCCCCCATAAATCGTAAGAAATATTGACCTGTCATCGCACCCATACGGCTACCGCGCTTGTTCATTTCTTCCAGTAATAAATGTCGTTCGGTCAGAGGCGCATTTGCAATCCAGCTTCCAAACCCGCCATTTGCATCAGAAATTTCCGCAAAGAATTTTGCATTTTCAGGAACAGTCGAGATTTTCTGGCCGTTTCTTACGATGCGCGTATCAGAAAGCAATTGCGCGATATCGTCATCATTTGAAAATATCCAACGTCCTAGATCAAAGCGGTCAAAGGCGCTTTCAAAGCCATCCCATTTTGCTTCGATAACTTTCCAATTAAAGCCTGCCTGAAAAATACATTTTGTCGCTTGAGATAACCAGCGATCATCAGGAATGGCAATAAGCTCTTTGTTTGATTTTGCTTGAGAGCTAGCAATATGGGCGTGCATTTCAGCTTCACCGTGATGCTGACAGCTCATTGCAAATATTGCTTCAAAACTTCGCAAGAAAAAACCCTTTATCGAGGACTAATTTGTCTCTGCAGGCGGCCCCTCATCAAACCCAACATACACAATCAGGTTTGGTTTTTCAGGCACCGGCAAGTTAATATTGCTGTCTACATAACTAAATGCAGCATTGGAGCCATTAGCAGGTATTGTAACCGGCACCTGGTGTAGTACGGAATATTGAACGTTTTTCTCTGCATCAACAACAGCCACACGAATTGGGACATTAAAATTGCCCGTTTTGCCTGATGGGCCGTTAATTGCTCTTCCACGCACACCAACCCTTATGTTTAGGTTTGTCGGGGTATAATTACATTCGCGCGCAACTTCGCTAATTGTAGATTGAAAGCTAACTTGCTTAGCGCCTTCAGCACTCACGATGCCTTCATCAAATTCGCGGTAAGCTTCTGTGCCATCTCTAATCACGGTTCTTGGACAAAATGCACGCAAATTGTTTGTGTTATCGACAGGTGCAGGTTGTGCGCTTGCTGTTTCTTGACCAAGGCCTAAAGCATCAGTTGGTGTTGCCTGTTCACTTGTTCCTGATGTGTTGCATGCAGCCAAAATAAATCCAACTAAAGTCAAGCTCGTCATCTGGAGCAATGTCGTGGTGTGTTTTACTCGCATTTAATTATCCGTACCCTGTAAACTAACTCTGTTAAATCTTGCATCTATCTCTTATAAGCGGCTAAAAGGCGGCAATCAAACATTTGATACGAAAAATTTGCAAAAGAACTTTACCGGAAGCACAGATGAAATATGTAAGCACACGTGGTCTGGCACCTGAATTGGGTTTCAAAGACGCATTATTGGCAGGCCTTGCGCGTGATGGTGGCCTGTATGTACCAGCCGAATGGCCAGAATTAAGCCAAGCTGAAATCAAAGCAATGGCCGGCAAACCTTATTCTGAAATTGCGAAACAAGTCCTTGCACCTTTTGTTGAAGGTGAAATTCCAACGGATGCGTTTAATGCAATGATTGATGAGGCCTATGCGCGGTTCCATCATAAGGCAATAGCACCTCTTGTTCAGATTGATGACAACCATTGGGTGATGGAATTGTTTCACGGTCCAACGCTTGCCTTCAAAGATGTAGCAATGCAATTGCTTGCGCGGTTGATGGACCATGTGCTTTCAGAGCGCAATCAAAATGCAACAATCGTTGGCGCTACGTCGGGCGATACAGGTGGTGCTGCAATCGAAGCCTTTAGAGGGCGCGAGAATACCGATATTTTTATTCTCTTCCCCGAAGGTAAAGTTTCGCCTGTTCAACAACGTCAAATGACAACTGTAAGTGATGCAAATGTTCATTGCCTTGCGGTCAAAGGTGACTTTGATGATTGCCAGGCGCTTGTCAAAGAGATGTTTAACAATCTGGAATTTCGTGACAGATTGCAACTCTCTGGCGTGAACTCCATTAACTGGGGTCGTATCATGGCGCAGGTCGTCTATTACTTCACATCAGCAGTTGCACTTGGTGCACCAGACAGAAAAATTTCGTTCACTGTACCAACTGGCAATTTCGGAGATATCTTTGCTGGATATGTTGCAAAACGCATGGGACTACCCATCGGTAATTTAATCATTGCAACAAACCAAAATGATATTCTTGCACGCACGCTTGCAACAGCACACTACGAAAAAGCAACCACAGCGCCTTCTATCTCACCTTCCATGGACATTCAGGTTTCTTCTAATTTTGAACGCCTATTGTTTGATGCTTCAAACCGCGATGCGGATTTGATCCGCAATCAAATGGACAGTTTAAAACAGTCCGGCAGTTTTGCACTTAATGATGCGACGATGAAAAACATTGCATCTGAGTTTTCCGCAGCGGCATGTAATGAAACCGAAACTTCAGCGCAAATTGCGACAACACTGAAAGAGTGTGATTACCTAATGGACCCACATACGGCGGTTGGTGTTCATGTGGCAAATGGCCATCTTAGCGATGATATTCCAATGGTAACACTGGCAACCGCTCACCCAGCGAAGTTTCCAGACGCTGTAAAAGCTGCCAGCGATATTTATCCTGAGCTACCAGCGCGTATGGGTGATATGATGGAGCGCGAAGAGCGTTTTACGCCGATTGAAAATAATGTTGGTACTCTAGAAGCTTTCATTGAGAAACATTCAAGAGCCAGTAACAATGTTTAGCAATGCAAGGCTCGCGTAAATGTGTTGGTGACAAACGTATTAAGCATCTATAAAACCCAGCAATGACTTTAAACATATCAAAACTCGATAACGGCTTAACGGTTGTCACGGATAATATGCCTCATCTGGAGAGCGCGGCACTTGGTATCTGGATCAAGGCTGGGTCACGCAACGAAACAAACAATCAACATGGCATTGCGCATTTGCTTGAACACATGGCCTTCAAAGGCACTACATCGCGCTCTGCATTTCAGATTGCTGAAGAGATTGAAAATGTGGGCGGTGAGTTGAATGCGGCGACAAGCATTGAGACCACGGCGTATTATGCGCGCGTTCTAAAACCTGAAGTAAACCATGCGGCAGATATTCTTTACGACATTCTTGCTAATTCTGTATTTGATCAAAAAGAATTAAAACGCGAAAAGCATGTCATTTTACAAGAAATTGGTGCAGCATTAGACTCCCCAGACGACCTTGTTTTTGATCAATTTCAAAGCACGGTTTTTAGTGGCCGCCAGCCAATTGGGCGACCTATTCTTGGTACACCTGAAACCGTAACCGGATTTACAACAGATGAAATCCGCTCATATCTTGATGCCCATTATCATGGACCGAATATGGTTTTATCCGCAGCAGGTGCTGTAGATCATGATGCCTTAGTCAAACAAGCAGAAAGCACGTATTCATCTTTCCCGGCAGGCTCAACACAAGAAGCTGTCGAAGCCAAATATATTGGTGGGCAAAACATCGTCGAAGATGATTATCAAGAAGCGCAACTCATTTTGGGGTTTGAAGGTAGAGCATATCATGTGCGTGATTTTTATGCGTCACAACTTCTGGCAACCATTCTTGGTGGCGGCATGTCATCGAGACTGTTCCAAGAAGTGCGCGAGAAGCATGGGCTTTGTTATTCTATTTCCGCTTTTCATTGGGGATTTTCTGATACAGGCATTTTGGGTGTGCATGCCGCAACCGGGCCAGACGATGTACGTGAACTTATGTCTCTCATATTGGATGAATTAAAACGCGCAGCAGACGATATCGCACAAGAGGAACTCGATCGCGCACGGGCGCAAATTCGATCTGGTCTTCTTATGGGAATGGAAAGCCCTGCGGCGCGTGCGGGCCAAGTCGCGCGACAGATCCTTTTGTTTGGGCGTGAGATACCAAATGATGAATTAATGGAACGCCTTGACGCTTTGTCTGTTGACCGTATTCGAGATCTTGCAGGACGCATATTCCATGAAAGTCTGCCCACAATTTCTGCCCTTGGACCCGTTTCTAAAATGCAAAACTTAGAAGAAATCCAAAATCAACTTGGCATTTCACACACTAAAGCTGCTGAATAGAGTGTTTATTAAAGATGCGAATAAACCTTCTCACTAGGTTTTTCTCAAAAGATATTGAGGTTAAGGAAACCGCTTTAGTTTTACGCCAACCAAGCGCATCCGACTTTGACCAATGGCTAGCGTTACGCACGCAAAGCATGGCATTTCTCAGTAAATGGGAACCTAAATGGCCGGAAGATGATCTCTCTGAAGCAGGCTATAAACGCCGACTAAAAAACTACGCCACAGGCTTTAGAACAGGAAAATCCAGATCATATTTCCTGCATGATACAAAAGACAATGTGCTTCTCGGCGGGCTAAGTTTAACACGCATCAATGCAACTGACCTGCAATCATCCGCGCTGCTTGGTTATTGGATGGGCGAACCTTATGCCAATAAAGGCTATATGCAACAAGCTGTGCCAACTATTTTAGATTATGCATTTAACAAGCTTGATCTCAAGATGGTTGAAGCCGCTGTGGTGCCTCGTAATCAGCGGTCAATTTATTTGCTGGAAAAATGCGGATTTATAAAGACAGGATTTGCAGAAAAATATCTTGAGATTAATGGCCACAAAGAAGACCATATTCTTTTTACAATTATGCATTCAGACTTCAAATCAGAAGCTGTACGTAATATAAGTATGTAAGAAATAAGTCTGGAAAAGCCTCGCATCCTGTGGTGTAACGACTTAGAGGAAATAAAAGCCCGAATAAGGGGCATGTTACAGGTTATCAGATTGTTTTTTTTCGCAAGCTCCTTGAAGCGCTCATACTTACACTTAAGCGCAATAATTGCATTGATGCTGTTATTATGTAGCCAAGCGTTGAGCATGGAACCTGTAAGCGTATCTATCGATGACGTTGCTATTGATCTTACAAATTCCATCGAAGTTGAGCGCAGCACAAATGGCACAATTAAAAAATCGACAGCACCCGATGCAGAAGGCATTGTCAGACGCATTGAAGTTAGATCAAAATCTGATCAAGGTGTTACCTTTTGGGCTGTCTTTGCGCTTGCAAATACAAGTGATGAGCAAATTGATAGATATATAGTAGCGCCGCATTATCAGATGGTCGGCTCTCGCATGTTTTGGCCAGACCTAGATGATGACAGAATTACATCCATCACGCCGAGTGAAGGGTTCACTCTTGAAAAAGTAAAGGACACCGAAGCCGACGTGTTTCTGGTGACACTCGACCCGGGCGCTGTTCTTACTTTAATTGCAGAACAGAATACTGAGAAACTGCCAAAATTATATTTATGGGAGCCGTCCGCCTATAAAGATACAACCAACAGCTACACACTTTACCGCGGTATTGTTCTTGGCATTTCTGGATTATTGGCGGTATTTCTAACCATTCTTTTTGTGATTAAAGGTTCGGCCATGTTCCCTGCTACAGCCTGTCTGGCGTGGGGGGTACTTGCTTATATATGTGTGGATTTTGGCTTTTGGAACAAAGTAATGAATTCATCTATTGCCAGTGAACCTTTTTGGCGCGCAGGCACTGAAGTCTTTTTAGCAAGTAGTCTTGTCATATTTATCTATGTATATCTTGGGCTCAATAGATGGCATCAAGCAATTTCAAGCATCGCTATTGCATGGATATTAAGCCTTATTATTTTGCTGGGCATTTCATTCTTTGAACCACAAGTGGCAGCAGGCATGGCACGACTATCTCTTGTCGTAACAACTGTGCTTGCAGGTATTCTGATTATATTCATGGCATTTTCGCGCTATGACCGAGCCGTAATGCTTATTCCAACGTGGGTGGTGCTTGCAGCTTGGGTAGTAGGTGCATGGCTTGCAGTTTCAGGAAGTTTATCAAATGACATTATACAACCTGCCTTAAGTGGCGGCTTGGTCTTGGTTGTATTGCTTTTATGTTTCACCGTTATGCAGCATGCTTTTGCCGGCGGGGTTTTTGCTCAAGGACTTGTAAGTGATACTGAACGCTATGCCTTAGCGCTCGTTGGTTCTGGTGATATGTGCTGGGACTGGGATATAAACCGCGATCAAATTTATGTCTCAGATGAAGTTTCTGAGTTTTTGAAACTCGACAATAAGACACTCAATTCATCTTCTGAGAAATGGCAAAATATTATTCATCCAAATGATCGTGGCCGTTTTGATGCAACGCTAAATGCTATAGTTGAACATAAGCGTGGACGAATTTCGCAAGGGTTTCGCTTGCGCACGCATGATGGGCATTACCAATGGATGAAGTTGCGCGCCCGGCCAATGCTCGATTCAAATGGTGACGTTATTCGCTGCATCGGTACATTAAGTGACATTAATGATCAGAAAAAATCCCAGGAACGCATTTTACAAGACTCTGTCCGCGATAGCCTTACAGGCCTAGAAAACCAAGAGGTATTTACCAGCAGGCTGGAGACCATAATGGCGCTTGCAAAAGAGCGCAAAGGCTTGCGACC
>CAZXZQ010000029.1:0-15130 GCA_964645215.1 uncultured Rhizobiaceae bacterium
ATGAAAACGCCCCCAAAGAAGGACTGCTTTTCGCATCAAGTGGCTTGGCTGGTTCGCCCATAATTTCTATCTCCTCAAATCAATTGTTTATAAGATAACGCTCGGCAACCATGTTGCCAAGCTCGGAAATATCACCAAGACCATAAGCACCAGAATTTGGATAACGACAAAAGGAATGATCGCACACGCCAAATTTTGCATCACAATCGGTTGCACGCTTTTATAATAGAAAAGCGCTATGCCAAGCGGCGGCGTCAAAAATGATATCTGCAAATTTATAGCCATCAAGATTGCAAACCAGATGGGGTCGATCCCAAGACCAAACAATATTGGTGCAGTTATCGGCACAATAATATAGGTGATTTCCACAAACTCCATCACAAAACCTAGGATAAAGACCATGAGCATCACAACCATGAGTGGCAGATAAAAACCACCAGGTAATTCCTGAAACAAACCAGTTAGAAGTTCATCCCCCCCGAACCCGCGGATCACAAGTGAGAAGACAGATGCTGCCAGAATTATGCCAAAAATTACACCCGTAATTTCAATTGTTTCTTTTAATGCTGGCGAAAGGGCTGAATAGGCTCCCTTGATAATCATAATAATCAGCACAAGAACAACACCAACGATTGCAGATTCACTGGCACTTGCAATTCCAAGTATGATTGAAAGCGGAATACAAATAAGTGTCGCTAGTGTGAGTATTGAAACTATAATATTTGGCGAGCCAGTTTCATCAGCATTTATATCTTGCGACGGTGAGAGCTTATGGCGCTTGGAAAAAGCAATATAAACGCCATAACACGCAGCCAATATAAGACCGGGAATAAGACTGGCTGCAAACAAGTGACCGACTGAAACTGGGTCAGGTGAAAAATTTCCCTTCTGTAATTCTGACGCAATGTGAGCATTGGAAACTTGATCGCTTAGCAAGATCAAAACAATTGATGGCGGCAAAATTTGGCCTAATGACCCAGCAGCGCATACAAGCCCGGCCGAAAATTTTTCGCTATACCCGCTGTTCAACATTGCCGGCACAGCAATTGCTGCAAGCATGGTGATCGTGGCACCCACGATACCAGACGATGTGGCTAAAATTACGCTTACCCCAAGAACACAATATGCAAGAGACATGGGTTGATTTTTGAAACTGCGCGACATCAAAAAAAGTAATTCTTCTGCAATCTTTGAATGCTGTAAAAGCTTTCCCATCAAAACGAACATAGGCACTGCATACAATAGCTGATTGCCGATAATGCCGTAGATGCGATTTGGAATTGCACTGAAAAGGCTTGCATCAAATACACCAAAAATAATACCGACACACGCAACCACAAGCGGCACACCCAATAAGGCGAGCATTACCGGGACCCCCATGATGATCACACGAAAAACCAACACCAGCATTATGATAAGTAAAATAGTTGAAAGGCTCATGGTGATGTCTGTCTTAAGGTCCATATTTTGCGGATCAGTATCAAAATAACCAAAATGCATAAAATAGGCAGTGCTGTGCGCACAAGGAAATATCCATCCAATCCATCCGGTTCTGTTGAACCTTCAAGAATTGCCCAAGAAGCAATTACGCCCGGTAGTGAATAATATAAAATGAGTGTGAATGAAAAAAGTGCTAATACGACTTCAAGCCATATGCTGAAACTGCCATTTGCTTTTTTATTGTTATGAGACGCGCCAGCTCTAACATGTGCATTTCTTGCAAATGCAAAGGCAATGGATAGCAGGATTAAAATACCAAAAAGATATGACTGCAAATCCTGGAGTTTTATTGAACCGCTATTAAATCCAAACCGCAATACAAGATTGAAAAACATTGTAGCAATAAGAACAATCAACAGTAATTTGCATATGCGTGAAAGTGTTCTTGAACCGCATTTCAAATTTTGATTGTTCTGTTCTTGCATATGCACATTGCCTTTGCTCATAAGGCAATGAATAGCATTTAAAATCAGGTGCTAAAAGAAACTTATTGCGCAGCTTGTGACTGTATTCCACTCATGAATGCTGGCATGTCAGATCCTAAATTTGTATTGCGCTCGCCAAAAATCATGCGTCTTTCTGTAAGGCTTGATTCAAAAATTGGATAACGATTTACAATCTGGTCACGGAACAAATTCACATTTGCTTTTAATAGACAAATCGGTGCATTCAGCCCCGGATACGGCCGCGGCTCACATAAAATTTCCGCTTTGAACACTCTACGATAAAATGCGGCATGTTCTTTACGAACAGTTGCAAGGCAATAATCTGCATCAAAATGAACAAATGCCATGCATGGAACCCGAAGCGTCATAAAAGGAATTTCGGGGTATAATTCTGAAATATTCTCATTTGTCACAAAACGAGTAGGATCAATTAGCGTCTTCCCCTCATCCAACATAGGTCGAATAATATCAGGGAAAACATCAAGTGCTGGTCCTTTTGGATTATCTGGCGAGATAATATGGCAACGTATTGAACTCGCTAAATGGTCATTCAATGAAATACCAAAAATCCAGCAATTATCCATATCATCATATGCATCATGATAACGGCCGGTTGTGTTAGGCTTTATGGCACCTTCGCGCATATATGCGTCATATCTCAATTTGAAGATTTCTTCGCGCTCACGCTCACTGCGTGCAACACGGTAATCCGCTTCTTGCAAATATTTTAGAAGTTTGTGTGCAAAATTTGATCCAGTAGAATCGACATGCATAGTTTCGCCCCCTATACGCTGATCGCCTACTGTAAGGTTAACAAAATATTAAAACATGTAAATAGGATACATCTATTCTTGCATCAAAAATTCGTAATATGGTTAATTTTATTACTTACACGTGACGATGGGAACTATGTAATTATAAATATAGTTTAATTTTATGCTTGAAATCTATGCTCTATCAAATTGTCCTGATTCTCAGGCTTTTGGAAGACACCTAACATTTCAATGATGTCTGCTGCTGGCATTGGCTTGGCAAATAGGAAGCCTTGGAATTCATCAACCTTCATATTTTTAACAAGCATATTGATTTGATCTTCGCACTCAATACCTTCCACCACAACATTGAGCCCAAGATTATTAATCAGCTCAACAACACCCTTAAGCAGCGTTAACGTTCTGGTGTCTGAAAGCCCATTTTCAAGGAATGAGCGGTCAATTTTGACCTTATCAAATGGCAATGTGTGAAGGTAACTCAGGCTTGAAAAACCTGTACCAAAATCATCCAAAGAAATGCGAACACCAATATCACTTAGTGCCTGAAGCGTTTTAGTCGTTTCATCAAGGTCTTCAAGCATTGCAGTTTCTGTGATTTCAATTTCAAGCCTGTTTGCAGGCAATCCGGTTGTTTGCAACACATCGCTCACAACACGCACAATGTCTGTCTTACAAAACTGAATAGACGAAACATTTACCGCAACACGCGTGTCAGATGGCCAGCTTATGCAATCACGAGCAGCTTGCTGAAGCACATATTCGCCAATCTTTGTAATCAGGCCAGTTTCTTCAGCTATATGCACGAAAACGCTTGGCGAAATATTTCCATATTGAGGATGGCGCCAGCGTAGCAAGGCTTCACAAGTTGTAATCCGGCCATATTCAAGATTTACAAGCGGTTGGTAATGGACGACAAATTCATTGTTTTTAAGCGCGCTACGCATATCCATTTCAAGTTGACGGCGGAACTGTATCGCCTCACCAAGTTTTTCAGAATAAAATGTATATGTAGAACGTCCCCGCGCTTTGGCATCATAAAGCGCTGAATCTGTATATTGCAGCAATTGATCGGCAGTGTTGCCATCCTTCGGCGCAATAGCAATGCCGATTGTAGCACCTACTTTGATTTTGTTTCCATCAATCACGACAGGCTGGCTTGCCTCTGAAATTATTGTTTCAGCAAGCTCGCGGCATTGCTCAGTTTCTTGCAACTCAGGAATAGCTACAACAAATTCGTCGCCACCAAACCGGCACACAATTGCATTTTGTGGCAACATTGCTTCAAGACGTTCAGCAAATTTTCTAAGGAGCTTATCTCCAATAGCATGGCCCAATGTATCATTCACAACTTTGAACTTATCAAGATCTACAAAGAACATAGCACAAGGTTGCAATTGGTTATTATTTGAGAGAATTTGGTCAATCTCAGAAATGAAATGGCGTCTGTTTGGAAGATTTGTAAGCGGATCAAAGCTTGCAAGTTTACGGATAGCATTTTCTGATGCTACTCGGTCAGAAATGTCAGAGAGCAATACAACACCGCCAGAATGCATCGGGTTAAAGTAAGCTTCGATTGTCTTTGAGCCGTTAATCTGGAATGAAAGCTTGTTTGCTTCGCCATACGTAAGATATTCGCTTAACTTCTCGCCAAGGGTCGTAATATTTTTATCTAAAACATGAATTGTTTGATCTAAGGATAAAATATTTTGACCAATAAGATCTTTATTCTCACTACCAAGAAGACTGTAAAATTTTGCGTTTGCAACGGTGATATCCCCACTTGGGGCAAACATGGCAACACCGTGTGTCATACTGTTTAGAGCAACGTCAAATCGATTGGCAACAATCCTATGGTCTTCGGCTTCTCTCTCGGCACGAAATAACATACTGCGTAACCGGGCAGCTATGTATCTATTTGCTAGTAAATATGGAAGCAAGAAAAACGATAGCAGCATATAATATACATCACCATGCAAAGCCAAACCCAAGGTGAACATGATTGCAGAAGTATATACCTGCAAATCGACAACAATCTTACTTGCAAAATTACGCCCGATGATACCAACAAGGAAACACAGACAAAGTGCAGTCGTCATTAAGTGAATAAATTTGTCATCAGAAAAATAAATGCCAGATATAAACCAAGCACAGATCAACCCTACATAGATACTACCCGAAATAGCGTAATATCTTTCCCATATTTCATATTGTTTACGAGAAATTGGCTGACAAATTGCCTTATCAAATAAGGTAGCAAGATAAACACGCCCAAGACCACCGCAGATGAACAAAGTAGCAAAATACAGATGAAACGATTGACCTGTTTTATAAAAAGCAAGAATTGCAGCCGCAAATACGCTAACAATACCCACCACCAAAGTTTTTGGGTCTGCATATAACGAACGAACGACTGAAAAAAATATATTATCAGTAATATCAGTTTGACCGGCTCCTTTATTGGAACCTATATCAATTGCCATAAATTGCCCCCCAAGCAATCATTTATGAGATGCTTCTCGTCATCACATTTAGAATTCCATAATAATCTTACTCATGAGTTCTGATTAATTGGTTAATAGCCTAGGCAAAATAAGATGAATTTACGTAAAAATTCCAACGCCTCTGGCAATCAGCAGTATTGAGACCACAGCAGATAAAAGTAACAGAAAACTTGATAAAGCTTTTGATGAAACATCTCGCATAAATGAAGCAATGAAGATGCCAGCTAATAAGGCGGGAATAAAAGTCACTGTTACCACCATATCCGCCAGCCTAAACCACCCACTTGATGATAAGCTGATCAGCCCCAAAACACAGCCTGAAAAGAAAAATGCATTCAACGTGGGACGAATGGTTGAAGGAGGTTTACCATGGTAAATCAATGCCATAGGCGGTGCACCAACCGCAGTAAGACTGCCCATAACACCTGATAATATAGATAATCCAAAAAGATTTTTGATGGTGAACGCTATTTTTAAACCGACACTTGTGAAAAATATAGCAATCAACATAACTGAACCAAATAGAACCATAAAAGCATCTATATCCGGCAACAATAGCAAGACGACAAATGCCATAGCGCTACCAATCATCCTGCCCGACACACCAGCAACGATCTCTTCTTGTACAATATTTTTACGTTCTCTCCATGCGCCAATGACGGCAACAAAAATACCCATCAGCAATACGGATCCCGGCACCAATTCAGGTTTTACCAATGCGATTAAAGGTGAGGCCAACATACCAAACCCCATACCGGCAGAAATTTGCAGCACTGAAGCAATAAGAACAATGCACCAACAAAGCAGCAATTCTTCCAGACTTAGCAAATTAAATAAGACTTCCACTTGAGTTCCAATACTATTTCCGTATGTTGAGGCTTTAGGGGCATAATTACCACACAGTCAAATCCTAGGGGTTTTATACATGGATGACTTGTTCGAAATACCACTTTTTGCAACGCTTTCAAAAGCGGATGCGGATAAATATACAAAAATTTGTCTTTGGAAAGAATATGACGCCAATGAGCTCATAATAGACATTGATGAGGAAACAACAGATGTACGCTTTGTTGTTTCAGGTCAGGTGCGCGTTATAAACCGCTTCTCAATTGGTAAAGAAGTAATTCTAGGCGAAATGAATCAAGGGCATTTTTTTGGTGAACTTGCTGCTATTGATGGTGAAACGCGAAGCGCCAACATAACAACATTGCATAGAAGCAAAATTTGCATCATGCCTCAAAAAATCTTTTTGCAGATTGTTGAGGAATATCCATCAATAAGCTTAGAGGTGATGAAGGTTCTTACAAACCGTATTCGGTTACTGAACAACAGACTGGGTGAGCAATCTTTTTTGCAAGCAAAACACAGACTGTATGCTGAATTATTGAGACTTTCCAAACCACGCCTTGGGCATGAAGGACAACGTAGTGTTAGCCCTCCACCAACTCAAAAAGAGCTGGCCGAACGCATCGGCACAAGACGAGAGGTTGTTTCAAGAGAATTAAACAGCCTCCAGAAACAGGCTATTTTTGAAAAAACAAAAGGAGCACTTGTGATAAAAGAAGTGGCTGAACTACAAAGACGCATTTCTAGTGCGTGGGAAGAATAAACCCAACTTCTAAATAGAAAAAAGCCGAGAGATATTTCTACCACCCGGCCTTAATCATTTATGCCTACGGATTAATTTGAATATGGTGAGCGGCACTGACGACGGCGCTTGCCATAAGGTTTGTAAGTGTTATCGCGCTCACGGTAAGAACGATATTCGTCATAACACCAATCTAGATGAGCCTCCCAACTTGAGACACGACGTACACGATGACGCTCTACATAGACAGTACGTGATCTACGATTTCTTATGGCTTCATTTACAACAACACCGCCGATAACACCCGCACCCACACCACGCCAAAAATCTCCGCTACCAGCGTGTGCTGCACTGATGTTAAAACCAGTTGCCATTGTCGCTGCTGCGATTGTTGTTAGTGCTGCCTTTTTAAAACCTTGGATATTCATGATAAATTCCTTTCCCTAATTAATGAGCTAAGGGTTGGCTTCACTTGGCCGCCTTAGCGATGAATTAGAGATAGTAAGAAAATCACTCTATGGCTGTGTCATTTTACACAACCCATATTTTACTATATTTTTCAGTGCTTTAAATTTAACGCAGTCAACTACTGAGCGGGCATAAGCGTTTCAGCAAGCTTGGCCCAATACGATGTGCCATATGGAATAGCTTCATCGTTAAAGTCATACTCAGGATGATGAAGCCCTGCTGTATCGCCATTGCCTACGAATATAAAAGCACCGGGTCTTTCCAGCAGCATATAAGAGAAGTCTTCTCCGCCCATGGTTGCTTCTTTTTCCGGGTCTACTTTTCCTTCACCTGCAACAAGTTCAGCAATCCGAACTGCCTTATCTGTTTCATCATCATGGTTAAACGTAACTGGGTAACCATCCTTAAGCTTGATGTCACAAATTGCATTATTTGCAGAACAATACCCTTCAGCAATTTCAGTAATGCGAGTACGTGCAAGCTCCCGTCCCTCTTGAGAAAGACTTCTAATCGTTCCAGCAATCTCAATTGTTTCTGGAATAATATTCATCGCAGTGCCTGCGTGGATCTTTGTTACAGAAATAACAAGCGGTTCAAAGGGCGATAAATTGCGTGAAACAACTGTTTGCAGCGCGATCACGATTTGAGACGCCAAGACAATCGGGTCATTGCCAAGATGCGGCATGGCAGCATGAGCGCCTTTGCCAGTTATATTGATAACGAACTCATCTGTGCCTGCCATGATGGCACCGGGTCTGATTGCAAATTCACCGACATCAAGCCCAGGCAGATTATGCATGCCATAGACTTCTTTAATGCCAAAACGGTCCATCATGCCATCATCCACCATGGCTTTGCCGCCTGCGCCGCCTTCTTCCGCAGGTTGGAAAATAACAGCAACATCGCCATCAAAATTGCGCGTTTCAGCTAAATATTTTGCAGCGCCCAAAAGCATAGCAGTATGCCCATCATGGCCACATGCATGCATTTTACCTTCAATTTTTGATTTGTAAGGTTTATTCGTTGCTTCAACGATCGGCAGCGCATCCATATCTGCGCGCAATCCGACACAATGGGCATTAGTATTGGTCTTACCTTTAATAATACCAACAACGCCTGTACGGCCAATGCCAGTTACAACTTCATCACACCCGAACGCTTTCAACTTATCTGCAACATTTGCTGCGGTCTCATGCACATCATACATAAGTTCTGGATTTGAATGGATATCACGACGCCATTCAGTAATTTCATTGTGAAGTTCGGCCATACGGTTGATAATAGGCATGTTTATTCCTGACAAGTCGTTATATACAAACTAAAGTTTGAACCATTTATAGATCTAAATCAAATGTACCGCTCACATCTGCTATTTTCAATCCTCACACTTATATTTGTATCGTTTTCAGGATTCACAAAAGCTGCAGAAAACCCTCATATATTGATTGATATTAATAGCGGTGAAATTCTAAGCAGTCACAAGGCTGATCACCGCTGGTACCCAGCATCGCTCACCAAACTTATGACCGCGTATGTTACCTTCCGCGCAATTGCAAATGGTGAGTTGGAAGATGGTTCACCTGTGTTTATTTCTCATGCAGCAACACGCCAGCCACCAAGTCGGATGGGCTATAAAAAAGGCGTGCGACTGCGTGTAGATACAGCACTTAAAATTATCATTATAAAAAGCGCCAATGATGTATCTCATGCTCTAGGCGAAGCAGTTGCTGGCAGTGTGCCTAACTTTGTGGCACGTATGAACAAAGAAGCAAAACGGTTGGGCATGAACAATACGCGCTTTACCAATTCAAATGGACTACATAATAAAAACCAAGTTTCATCTGCCCGCGACATGGCCATTCTTACTGCGCGCATCAAACGCGATTTCCCGCAATATGATTATATGTATGAAGCGGTAGCAATTAAGACACCTGCTAAAACCCATTATTCATACAATCTTCTGCTCGAGCGCTATCCTGGCACAACAGGCATGAAAACCGGTTTTGTATGCGCATCCGGCTATAATATGGTAGCCACCGCTCAACGTGGTGGACGTCACTTAGCAGCAATTGTTCTGGGTCGCTCATCGCAAACAGATCGCGCAGTTTCCGCCGCTAAACTATTAGATGCAGGGTTTGCCAATACACTATCTAACTCAGGCAATGTTTTTTCAGCCAATCCGCAAAACTCAGCGAGAGCTGTTAACATGCGCCCAGTGCTTTGTACTGAAAAAGCACGTGCCAGTCGTTATGACCCAGGTGCTGGCCAAGCAAAAATAAAATCAGCACATTTAAAGGCACGTAAAGTTTCAAATAGAATTTTGAAGGTTCGCCATGGTGGTGTTGATGCTCCTGCTGGGAACGCTTATCTTAACTCAAAACTTGCAGTTAAATCGAATGTTCCAACACCCAAACCAAGCCCTAGGAAAAAACAATGATCGTGCCTGAGCAAAAAACCCCAGTTTGCTTGCTTTCAGGCTTTTTAGGGTCTGGCAAAACAACATTATTGAACGCGCTTTTAAAGAAAGACGAATTTGCTGAAACGTTGGTGATCATCAATGAGTTTGGCGAAACATCTCTAGATCATCTGCTTGTAGAAAAAAGCGCTGAGACCATTTTCGAACTTTCCAACGGCTGTCTATGTTGCAGCGTACGTGGCGAACTTGTTGATACGTTAGTGAGCTTAGATCGATCAAAATTCAAACGCATTTTTATCGAAACTACGGGAGTTGCGGATCCCCTGCCTGTTTTCCAATCCATTGCATTTCACCCGGAGCTTGTTGAAAAATACCAACCGGCAAGCATCTCAATTGTTGTAGATGCAGCACGCGGACAAGACCTTATAGAACAGCATGAAGAAGCTAAAAAGCAATTGGCATGCGCTGACAACATAATTCTTAGCAAAGTGGATTTATGTGATGATATTTCATCTGTGTCAGCATTTATCAAATCGCGGAACAATACGGCCATTATGATTGATGATTTCGAAAGTCTCAATCAGAGCATATTTGAGAAAACTATTAATATAAAACAACCAAATAAGCATCATGCACATGATCATGAACATACGAGTGCTTATAAATCCGTTGTTTTAGAAACAGAGAAGCCTCTTTCCCCCTCGCAAATTGCTGGATTTATTCATCATCTTGTAAGTTGTTATGGCGAGAATTTACTGCGTGTGAAAGGGCTGGCTCTTAGTGAAGAAAATCCAGGCAAACCGCTTATTGTGCAAACATCAGGTCAGATTTTACATGACTTCACCCAACTGGAAAATTGGCCAAATAACAACCGAAAAACTACGCTGGTGGTAATCGTTAAAAACAGTAGCACCGAGATAGCCAAGCAGGCGTTTGATAGTTTTGTAAATAACATTGCCATTGATACCCCTGACAGGCAGGCTCTTACTGAAAATCCACTATCAATTCCTGGGTTCTAGGCTCAGGAATTGTTCGTTTTTTCTATTAAGAAGCGATTGCAATGTTCCAATTCCTGTATTTCTACGAGCGTATGACCATTCTCATTACAAAATGCAGGCATATCAATCACAGCAAGTGGATCCGTTGTCTCAAACCAACATTGTTCACCTACACCAAACGAAAGCATAGCTTTACGGGCCTTTAACACAGGCATCGGGCATTTTAGCCCTTTTAAATCAATGACTTCAATTGCACCATCTGCCATAAACCGCTCCGCAAAAACATCTTTTACAAGACTTAAACGCCTAAAAAACTTCCAGCAAGCAATATATCAGAAATAGCCAATATTTTATAAAATATTAAAGGCTTCTTGATAGGCTATCTACAAGCGGGAGTTTGTTTTGAGTATTAACCTAGCAGATACATTTGGCAGATATGTGCCAATGCGGTTTGAGCATCGCCTCAAACCAATATTATCTATGGCAGATAATATTCTAACAGGTAATGATTCAAACGCCGCATCACAACGCATGGCTTTGGTAACTTTTATCATTCGCGTTGCAAGTGCCGTTATTGCTTTTGTATCCCAAGTATTGCTGGCCCGCTGGATGGGTAGTTTTGAATATGGCGTTTTCGTTGCCGTATGGGTAGCGATCATCGCACTTGGCAGCCTTACCAGCGTCGGCTTTCCAACTTCCGTAATCCGTTTCGTAGCTGAATATCGGCAAAAAAACGAGATCGGGTACGTTCATGGCGTCATACGGTCGAGCCTTGCAGTTGCATTTCTAGCGTCCACCTTGTTGGCCGGCTTAGGTGCAGCCATTTTATATATGCGGCCCGACCTTATTCAGAATTATTATGTAATTCCAGCTTTCTTGGCAGCAATATGCTTACCAATGTTGGCGCTCCAAGGAGTATTGGATGGCGTTGCACGTTCTTTCAACTGGCCTAAAGTAGCCTTCTTGCCAACCTTTATCATTAGACCACTTGGCATATTATTTGTAATGTTCATTGCAATTTTTGCTGGTTACCCGCCAACTGCAGAAACCGGAATGTGGGCTGCAATTATTTCAACCTATTGTTCAAGCACGTTTCAATTTTTAGTGCTGTTTAATAAACTTGGCAAAGTAGTAGAACCCGCAAAGCCACAATACAAGACCACCAATTGGATCATCATTGCTTTTCCAGTTTTCTTGGTTGAGGGCTTTTATGTTCTCGTCACTTCAATAGACATCTTATTTGTCGGCGCACTTATGCGACCAGAAGATACGGCGATATATTTTGCTTCAGCAAAAATCCTTGCGCTCGTTCATTTTGTATATTTCGCCGTGAAAGCTGCTGTCTCACATCGTTACACTGCGTTTCATCAAGCAGGTAATAAAGAAGAATTTCAAACCTTCGTTCAAAAGACAGTAACATGGACCTTTTGGCCGTCCCTCTTTATTGGCTTGATCATGTGTGTGCTTGGAAAGTTTTTCCTTATGCTCTTTGGTCCAGAATTTGTTGAAGGGCAAATTCTCGTTTGGATTTTGGTAGCAGGCATTGTTATCCGCTCAAGCGTTGGTCCTGCTGAAGCATTACTTGTTATGGCGGGGCGTCAAAAAATTTGCGCTGGCGCCTATGCAATTACCCTTGGTGTGAATGTGATTTTGAACCTCACGCTTATCCCAACGTATGGATTGATAGGTGCTGCAATTGCAACAACAATCGCATTTGGCATTGAGAGCGCAACACTTCACATAGCTGCTAAACGTACACTTGGTATTCATGCATTTATTATACCACGCAAATCCCAACCGGGAGATGCATCATGAACATCAGTAACATTAAGCCAGAAACAAATGTAGCAGGCAAATGGTCAGACGGTGCTGAAGTACTATCGGTTTATGCAGGCATGGATTCTTCCACTTGGAAACTTGGTCTCTTATCAAGTTTCAACAATGAGCTCTTAACAGCGCAAATCAATGCGCTTGTTGAAAATTCAGACCTTCCAAATCCATTTTTTAATACCAGTTTTCTTTCTGCGTCCGTCGACACGATTGGCAATGAAAACATGCAGTTTCTATTTCTAAGCGAAACAATTGGCGAGCAAGAAACTTTGAAAATGTTCGCTCCTGTAATTTTAACAAAACAAGGCATTCTGCAAAAACCTGTTTTGAAAATTTGGACCAATCTTTACACACCTCTTGGTCTACCTTTGTTTGATGCAACAGATAACAACACAATCGATGTGTTGATTAACTGTTTAAACAATGCTCAGCATAAAGAAGCTGTTGCCATTCTGCTCGATCTAATTCCAAAGCAGTCAGAATTCACGCAAAAATTATATATATCAAACTTGCTTTGCAAAAAGTTGCACCGGTTTTCCTATACTGCTCGCGCAATGCTTAAGCCAAGTATGCCTGCTGATTATCTTAAAACAAAACTGAGCGGCAAAAGAAAGCAACGCCTTAAAAAGGGTATGAATGAATTGAAAGGCTTAGGCGATGTAGCTTTTTACAAGGCGACATCTGGGGCTGAAATTGTGCCGCATTTTGAAGAATTTTTGCTGTTGGAGGCGGGAAGTTGGAAGGGCAAGCGCGGCACCTCTCTTAAAGACTTAAAACAAACGTCCACATTTGCACGCAAGGCCGTGCAAAACATGAACAAAGAAAATCAATGTTCAATTTATACACTTCGCCTAGATGATAAGGCGATTGCGTCATTAGTTGTGTTTTCTGACAATGGATATTTTTTCCCTTGGAAAATTGCTTTTGATGAAGACTATGCGCGTTATTCGCCAGGCAATAATCTACTCGCGCATGTCAATCAGGAACTATTTGGCATGAAGGGTTTTAAGGGCATCGATTCTCTTGCGGCTGAAAGCAACAAAACAGCGCAAACATTTTGGCCAGACCAGTTAGAGCTTTACTCAATTGCAATTGGCATTGGCAAAAATGCGGAAGCTGACGCGGCATTTCTGGCCCGCGAAGTATATCTCCAAAAAAGGATAAAATGTTTGGCAAAAGAAATTCTAGGAATTTTCTCCAGATATTAAATGCACATCTCGTTGAGGGAATGGAATTTCAATATTAGCTTCCCGTAATGCTTTTAAAATTTCAAACCGCAATTCGCTTTGAACCGTCAAACAATAATTGATATCTGATAAGAAACAGCGCAGCTGAAAATCAAGAGAACTTGCACCAAAATCCATAAAGAAAACCGATGCCTGTGGGATGCTCAAAACTCTTGAGTTCTCATTCGCGCATTTCAATAAAATTGCCTTCACCTCTTCTGGGTCGCTATCATATCCAACGCCAATCGCAATCGCGATACGGCCAAGTTTATTACCATGCGTCCAGTTGGTAACCGGATCGGTAATTAAAGTAGAATTTGGTACGATAATGGTTGCGCGTTCAAATGTTTCAATTTCAGTAGAACGCACTGATATTTTTCTCACAGTGCCTTCGCCACCTGTCGTCACCACCCAGTCGCCTGCTTTGATCGGTCGCTCAGCTAACAAGATAAGACCTGATACAAAATTACTAACAATACTCTGCAAGCCAAAACCAATACCAAGCGATAAGGCGCCTGCAACAATTGCAAGGTTTGATAAATCAAAACCTGCAGCGCTTATCGCCAAGACGGCTGCAATCACAAATCCAACATAGCCAAGAACTGTTGAGATCGAATTGCTAACGCCTATGTCCAAGCCGGTTGTCGGCAAATAACGATTATTGAGCCAGCTTCTAAGCGCAATTGTCACCGTATACCCAACTGCAAAAAGGATCAGTGCAAATAAAATTGTTGCAAGTGAAATACGCAGACCACCAATTTCAAAACCAAAAAAGGCATCGTTAAAAATTTGATAAAAATCGCTGGTACGATATCCCCACGGTAGCATGAGCAAAATGCCAGCAGCGGAGTAAATAGCCAAATTGATAAGGCCATTGCTAAGAATTAAAGCCTGCTTAGAATTATTTGCTGCAACTTCAACAGGCCCCACATCCGATTGTGATAATTGAGGTTCAATTAGTGGCTGAAAGTTACGGTCGACAAACCGCAAGAGCAGCCACACAGAACCAATGAGTACAAGACCAAATAAAAGTTGCTGGGATAAGAACTCACTTAAGGCCACATAACCAAAAAGTGCAGTACCAATAATCACAAAGCTTACAATCCATGATACAAACTTCAAGACCCGCCAAAACCGTGCCGCTTTATACGTAGTGTCTGATGATGCGTTGTCTTTATAAAGAGCAGACAGCAATAAAATACATGTGCCAGCAATAACGAGAGAAAACAGCAAGCTCAAAGCAACGGCAACTTCTAGCGGAGCAACTACAGCACTAGAAATTGTGTTTAAAATTGAAAGAGCAAGTGCTGTGAAAAGCCCTATGCTTACGATTTTTTTGATACGAAATGATGCCTGATCACTGACCTTTAAGAGGCGATCTTGT
>CAZXZQ010000030.1:0-14852 GCA_964645215.1 uncultured Rhizobiaceae bacterium
TGGCACTACGATCGCGCTTATTGAACATGATATGGGTGTCGTGATGGATCTGGCCGATCGGGTCATGGTGCTTGATTATGGTAAAAAAATTGGTGATGGATTGCCGGAAGATGTTCAGGCCAATCAAGACGTCATTGATGCATATTTGGGGGTTTCGCACTAATGGAACTTTTATATGGAATTTTCATTTCACCGTTTGTCGAAATGGCAGCCTTGCCAGACTTGTTCCTACAAAGCCTTTGGGAAGGGTTTGTATCAGGTACGCTATATTCATTGATTGCACTTGGCTTTGTGTTGATCTTTAAAGCCTCGGGCGTTTTCAACTTTGCGCAAGGCATTATGGTGGTGTTTGCAGCACTTTGTCTTGTTGGCATTCATGCACTTGGAGTGCCGCCCTATTTGGCATTAATCTTGACGCTGGGAGTAATGGCATTGCTTGCTATGTCTATTGTGCGTTTCGTGATGAAGCCTCTGGTAAATCAGCCTGATATTATTTTGTTCATGTCAACGATTGGGATTACCTTTATTCTAATTGCTGGTGGTCAATTGATCTTTGGTGGTGAACCAAAAGCAATGATTACTGAAGAACTAGGCCTTCCTACTGGTTCAAGTGTATGGGAAGTTGGTGGCGGCATCGTCATTTTCCAGCATATTGATATTGCTGCGGCGATCATCGCATTTATCTTGATTGTTTGTTTGGCGATCTTCTTCTCCAAAACAAAAACAGGCCGAGCGTTACGCGCGGTTGCAGATGATCACCAAGCAGCCCTTTCCGTAGGGATTTCACTTGAGTATATTTGGGTAGTGGTATGGTTTGCAGCAGGCGTTGTTGCGTTAACCGCAGGTATCTTGTGGGCCGCTAAATCGGATGTTTCCTTTGCCCTGCAGGTGATTGCACTAAAGGCGTTGCCGGTTCTGGTGCTTGGTGGGTTTACATCCATTCCAGGTGCGATCATTGGTGGCTTGATTATCGGATTTGGCGAAAAACTTTTCGACCTTTATTGGGGTGTACCCCTCTTGGGCGGCGGAACTGAAAGCTGGTTTGCTTTCATCATTGCACTCATTTTCTTACTTTACAGGCCTGAAGGGCTGTTTGGCGAGAAATTGATCGAGCGAATATAGGTAGGGGGCGAGAGAATGTTTTACCGTGAAGCAGGTCAATTCAAGACCACATATCAAGCAGATTCAGCCAAGTTCCCTATTTTTCAGGATAAGGTATTTATCTGGATTTATCTGGCTATAGCATTTATTATTATCCCGCTTTTTGGAGGTCAGTTTTTCCTTGATGCGATTATGATACCCTTTTTGGTATTGGCATTGGCCGCTGTTGGATTGAATATCCTCACCGGTTATACGGGGCAAATTTCACTGGCAACCGGTGCATTTATGGGTGTTGGTGCTTATGCATGTTATAAATTAACGCTCGCGTTTCCGGATGTTAATATTCTTATTTTCATTATTGGTTCAGGCATATTCTCAGCTTTCATTGGTGTGCTTTTTGGTCTCCCAAGTTTGCGCATTAAAGGTTTTTACCTTGTGGTGACAACCCTTGCTGCTCAGTTCTTCTTAGAGTGGGCCTTTAACCGTATCCCTTGGCTGTACAATTACAATCCATCAGGTGCGATTGAAGTGCCGCAGAGAGAAGCGTTTGGCTATATTATTACTGGCGCATCGGCAAGTTCAGAAGCGCGTTATCTAGTCGTGCTTACCGTCGTTGTCATTATGACATGGTTTGCTTCAAACATTATTTCTGGTCGCATTGGTCGTTCTTGGATGATGATCCGCGATATGGATATTGCCGCTGAACTAATGGGTGTGCGTCCATTGATTGCAAAACTTTCAGCATTTGCGGTTTCGTCGTTTTACTGCGGTGTCGCTGGTGCGTTGATGGTGTTTATCTGGCAAGGCGCTGCTGAAGTAGAAATCTTTGACTATAACCGCTCTTTTGAAGTTTTATTTATGATCATTTTAGGCGGTCTGGGTAGTCTTTTAGGCTGCTTCCTGGGTGCTGCTGTGATCTTCATTTTACCAATTATCATTCACAATATTTTACCGCCAATTTATGGATTTCTTACGCCGTTCAGTATGAACTCAGCGCAAGCAGATTTGGTTGCTGAGGTAATGATTGGTGTGATGATTGTATCCTTCTTGATCCTCGAACCGCATGGTCTTGCTAGGCTTTGGGGAATTATCAAGCAGAAACTAAGAGTTTGGCCATTCCCTTATTAGGGATTGGCTATCAGGCTGGGAACATGTCCTGCTTTCAAACAGGTTCCATTCAGGTCAATCGGCATGATGCTGATTGCGCAGAGCGTTTGGGAGGAAAACAATATGCTCAATAAACTCGTAATGACTGCTGCTGCATCTGCTATTGCTGCAACGGCATTTGTCTCAACATCTTATGCTGAAGACACACTTTACATTCCATCACTATCATATCGTACGGGTGCATTTGCCGGTGCTGGTACACCAATTGCAGACGGCTTTGCAGACTATTTTGCAATGTTGAATGCACGCGATGGTGGCATTGGTGGCGCTAAGATCGTTCTTGAAGAATGTGAAACAGGCTACAAGGCTGATAAAGGCGTTGAGTGTTACGAAGCAACAAAAGGTAAAGGCGCACTTGCGTATAACCCTTATTCAACAGGCATCACACTACAGCTAATTCCGAAAGCACCTGTGGATGAGATCCCAGTTCTTTCTATGGGTTATGGCCTTTCAGCTGCTGCGGTTGGTGATAAGTTCCCTTGGACATTTAACTACCCAGCATCATACTGGAGCCAAATGTCTTCAATCTTGAAGTACATCGATTCTCAAGGTGGTCTTAAAGGCAAGAAAATTGGCTTTATCTACCTCGATGTTGGTTATGGTCGTGAGCCTATTCCTCTACTAGATCAACTTGCACCAAAACTTGGTTTTGAGTGGGTTGGTTTCCCTGTAGCTGGTAAAGACATGCAAAACCAGGCTGCAACTTGGTTGAACGTTCGTAAAGAGCGTCCAGACTGGATGATTGCATGGAGCTTTGGTGCGATGACACCAACAGCTGTTAAAGAAGCAGCTAAGATCCGCTTCCCAATGGAAAAATTCATTGGCAACTGGTGGTCAGGTGCGCATGCTGACCTAGAGCCAGTTGGTGAAGCTGGTAAAGGCTATAAAGCGGCTAACTTCTCTGGCGTTGGTGCAGACTTCCCGGCACTTCAAGACGTGATCAAACACGTTGTTGATGCAGGTAACAGCCAAGCTGACAAAGAAGACGTTGGTAAAGTGAACTACAACCGTGGTCTCTTTAACGCTGTAATCATGGCGGAAGCTATCCGTGCTGCACAAAAAGAAACTGGTAAAGCTTCAATTACTGGTGCTGACATGCGTGTAGGCCTTGAAAAGTTCAATCTTGATGCTGCGCGTCTTAAAGAGATTGGCCTTGAAGGCTTTACAGCTCCGATTGCTGGATCTTGTGCAGACCATGAGGGCGCTGGCTCAATCTTCATCCAAGAATGGGATGGTTCAGATTGGAAGCGTACTTCCGACCTTATCGCTCCGATGACAGATGTTGTTCAGCCGCTTCTTCAAGCAGCTGCTGACAAATATGTTGCTGAGCAAGAAGGCTGGAAAACACAGAACTGTGGCTAAGCTAAAATAATATGTGCTGGCCCATTCAGTTGGGCCAGCATTCTCCAACTACAAATTTAATTGGAAGTTTCTCATGAGTGTTGCTGAAAAAATTAAAACAGATACGGCCGAGACAATTTTGTCGATCAACAATATTGAGGTTATTTACAATCATGTGATCCTCGTATTGAAGGGCGTATCTCTGACCGTTGAAAAAGGTGGTATTGTTGCCATTCTTGGTGCCAACGGTGCTGGCAAAACAACAACCTTGCGTGCAGTTTCTAACCTGCTTCATGGTGAGCGTGGCGAAGTTACAAAAGGCAATATTGTTTTCAATGGCGATGAAATTCAGTCACTCACACCAAACGAGCTTGTTCGCCGCGGTTGTATTCAAGTCATGGAAGGGCGCCATTGTTTCGGCCACCTTTCAATTGAAGAAAATCTTCTCACGGGTGCTTATACGCGTAAAGATGGCGCTGGTGCCGTCCGCGATCACCTTGATCTTGTTTATCAATATTTCCCACGCCTTAAAGAGCGCCGTAAATCACAAGCTGGCTATACATCAGGTGGTGAACAGCAAATGTGCGCGATTGGCCGTGCTTTAATGTCCAAACCTTCCATGATTTTGCTCGACGAACCTTCAATGGGTCTTGCACCTCAATTGGTTGAAGAGATTTTTGAAATCGTTCGCGACCTCAATGAAAAAGAAGGCGTGTCCTTCCTGCTTGCGGAGCAAAATACAAACATCGCCCTTAAATATGCAACCTATGGATATATTTTAGAATCAGGCCGTGTTGTTATGGATGGGGATGCGAAAGAGCTTCGTGAAAACGAAGATGTAAAAGAATTCTATTTAGGTGTTGGCGGCGAAGGTCGTAAATCCTTCAAGGACGTCAAGCATTATCGTCGCCGTAAGCGTTGGCTTGCATAATTTAAATCCGAGAGGTTACCCGCGTGGGTTTGTTGTTGATCATAGGTTTAGTGCTGGTTTTAGCTCTGATCTTCGGTCCGCAATATTGGGTTAAATACGTGATCAGAAAACACGGACGACCACGCAAGGACTTTCCCGGTACAGGCGGTGAATTGGCACAACATTTCATTTCAGAATTCAACATTCCAAACGCAAAAGTTGAAATCACCGATCAAGGTGACCATTACGATCCACGCGACCGAACTGTACGCCTTTTACCAAGCCATTATGATGGTCGCTCAGTTGCAGCGATTGCCATCGCAGCCCATGAAATTGGTCATGCGATTCAGCATGCAGAAGGGGATAGCTTATTGGCTTGGCGTCAGCGCTTAGCGACATTTGCAGGCATAACAGATAAATTCGCCAGCATTTTCTTTTTGATAGCGCCGATCTTGGCACTGGTTGTTCGCTCTCCTGGAGCGTTCTTTACCATGATCCTGATTGGCGTTTCTTTCATAGCTGTTCGTTTGTTAGTGCATATTGTTACACTGCCTGTAGAGTTTGATGCGAGTTTTAACAAAGCCCTGCCTTTGCTTCAGCATGGCGGGTATTTGCATAGAGACGATATACCCGCTGTAAAGCAAGTGTTGAGAGCTGCAGCACTAACATATGTATCGGTAGCACTTGCAAGCCTGCTGGATTTAGCACGCTGGATCAGAATTATTAGATAAACATTAGGAAACAAGATGTCAGAATATTTTGATGAACTAGAAACCCGCGACCCACAACAGCGCGAAGCGGATTTGTTCGATAATTTTTCAACCTTCCTCGAAGATATAAAGAAACGCATTCCCGCATGGGAATCGCGTCTTTCTCAGATAGATGCATCGCAAATTACAAGTCGTGAAGCTTTGGCGCAAATTCCAGTTTTGCGTAAACCAGAATTGATGGAAGCGCAAAGTGCTAAGCCACCCTTTGGCGGGTTTGTTGATGAAAATATGCTGAATGGCTCGCGCATATTCATGTCTCCGGGCCCTGTTTGGGAAGCCCAAGCTCCGGGTGCGGATCCGTGGCTTGCTGCACGTGGTTTCCATGCTGCCGGTTTTAGAGCAGGCGATATTGTTCACTGTTCAATCGGGTTTTCTCTCACACCGGGTGGGGCAATTTTGGAAGAAGGCATTAAAGCGCTTGGCGGCATCGTGTTTCCGGCAGGTGTCGGTAATACTGAAGTTCAGGTAGAAGCCGCCGCAGCGTTAAAAGCCAATGCTTATGCGGGCACGCCAGACTATCTCAAAACACTGCTTGATAAGGCCGAAGAGATGGGCCTTGATTTATCTTCGATTACAAAGGCTTTTGTCTCTGGTGGCGCGCTTTTCCCGTCCATGCGTGAAGAATATAAAACCCGCGGCGTCGACGTTATGCAAGGCTATGCAACAGCTGACATTGGTGCAATTGCACATGAAACCAAACATAATGGCGAACTCGTTGATGGCATGATGTGCAACGAAGACTTGATTGTTGAAATCGTCCGTCCGGGCACAGATAACCCGGTAGCGCAGGGCGAGGTCGGTGAGATCGTCGTTACTTCTTTCAATAAAGCCTATCCGCTACTGCGCTTTGGCACAGGCGATATGTCTGCAATCATCCCGGAAACGTCTCCATGTGGCCGCACCAATATGCGCATCAAAGGTTGGATGGGTCGCGCTGACCAGCGTACTAAAGTTAAAGGTATGTTTGTCGACCCCAAACAGGTGGATGAAATTGTGAAAGCAAGTGCAGGCGTTGAGCAGGCGCGTCTTGAAGTTATCCGTGATGGCGATCAGGATGCGATGGTGTTGAAAGTGGTTGGTGAAAACATGGACTTGGGTCAGGTTGAAACAGCGTTGAAAAGCGTAACGAAGCTTAAAGGCAAAGTGGAAGAGGTAGATACTGTGCCAAATGATGGTAAGGTTATTGATGACCAACGCGATTATGAAAGCTGATTCACATGAAAGCCATTACTGACTGGGAACATGAATATAACAATGTGGCTTCTGTTGATAATATTCAAAGTTTTCTAGATATATGGCCTGAATTAGCAACCAAGTTTCGCCAAACGCATATGTCAGAAATTGACATTCCTTATGGCGATAAACCGCGCAACAAACTCGATATTTTCATGCCTCAAGTGCAGGTAAAAGGTCTCTTTATTTTTGTGCATGGTGGCTATTGGGTGCGGTTTGATAAATCATTTTGGAGTAATTTGGCAGCTGGCCCTTTAGCGAAAGATTGGGCCGTTGCCATGCCTTCCTATACGCTGTGCCCAGAGGCAAAAATTTCAGAAATTACGCAAGAAATTACAAGCGCTATAAATTTAGCGGCAGAGAAAATTGACGGACCAATCGTTCTAGTGGGTCATTCTGCTGGCGGCCATTTGGTAACGCGTCAAATTTGTGAAGATAGTAATCTCACCAGTGAAACACTGTCGCGTATCAAACGTGTAATTTCTATCTCCGGTGTGCATGACCTTCGCCCCATTCAACGCATCAGCCATAATGAAAAAATCCAATTGGATGATGCGGAAGCAAAGGCGGAAAGCCCGGCACTGTTAGCGCCGCTTAATGCTATTCCTGTTACTTGTGTTGTTGGTGCGAATGAACTGCCAGAGTTTATCCGCCAAAACGACTTGCTCGCTAACATTTGGCGAGGCCTTGGTGTGGAAACCTCAATCCATCATCTCGAAGGTAAAAACCATTTTAATGTGATTGATGACCTTGAAAACCCTGATGGCCTGATCGCAAGTTTTCTCAGTTAATTAGCGTTAACTTCTAATTTTATCGGACGCGTTTTGCCGTCAGGCCCATTGGTCATCGCAATATCCATGGGACAGGCAGAAACAATAACGGTTAAATCGCGTTCTGCACGGAAGCGGATAAAGTCACCTGCTTTTACGTGTGGAGGATTAATTGAAAGCTCACCGGCATCATTAATATCGACGCGTTGAAATATATTGAACGGACTTGGTGTTTCATCGAAATCGATGCCTTCATCGTTTAGCGTTTGATGCAGGTTCTCTTGGCAGCTGCGGTGATAACCTTCATGGCCAAGCAATTCATATCGACGTGGATCACAGGCAGACATTAGAAGATCATGATCGCCGGGTGAACTATCCTCCAATATTGTAAGCAATGGGTGACGAAGATTGCTATAAACGCTGTCGCCTAGTTTTGGCACGAGTTTGTTTAAACAGGACCGGGTATGTTCGGCAGACAGAAATTCATCGCTCGGATGATCCGTAAATGCCCATAGGTCCGCAACCTGAGAACCTTCTAGATTGATCACGCTTAACGTTTCTCCGGCCTTAACTTTGATGACACCACTATGGCTGCCTTGGATAATAACTTCTCTAGTCATGGTTCGTTCCTTGAATATCCAATTTCCTGAAATCGGGTGGATTTAGCATCGTACAATAAAAGTCGCCCGACAAGGCTTTCGCCAACGCCTGTAATTTCTTTGATGACTTCCATTGCTTGCATTGAACCCATAATGCCAGTGAGTGCGCCGATGATACCTGCTTCCTCGCAAGTGGGTAGTGATCCAGTAGCTGCAGATTTTGGAAAAATATCTCGGTAGCGTGGATTTAGTTTGCCATCTTCCCCAGCAAGATGCGGTTTCAACGTCGTAATATTTGCATCAAATTGACCAACGGCAGCGGTTACCAGCGTTTTGCAATGCTTTTCACACATGTCAGCTACTAGGTGACGCGTATCAAAATTATCACTGCCATCTGCAACGATATCAAATTGAGAAATAATATTGTTTGCGTTTTCAGCATCAATCATCTGCGGAAAGGAAATCACTTCCACATGCGGATTAATAGCCTCAATCGCTGCCTTCGCACTTTCGACTTTTGATTTGCCAATGGCATCAGTGGCGTGAATGGTCTGACGTTGCAAATTGGAAAGCGAGACATGATCGCCATCAATAATGCCAAGCGTGCCAACGCCACTTGCAGCCAGATATTGTAATAAGGGCGAGCCTAACCCACCTGCACCGACAGTCAGCACTTTTGCTTGCTTGAGTTTCTGCTGACCCGCACCGCCCACATCCGCCAAGACTAGATGGCGGGCATAGCGTTCAATTTCTTCTTCACTTAATTTCATGCCGCGAGTTTAGCGCATTTAAAATCGCTTGAATACGCTTTACGCAGATTCCGTTTTTTCTTCTGCCTCATCGACTTCAGATGATTCTGGCTGGGTCTCTAGCGTGCCACTTGGTGGCACAAAAGCTGGCATATTGAGGAGCAGACGAATGACATTTGAGAGCGTCGATTTCATATCCAACCGGCTAACAATCATATCAACCATGCCGTGCTCTTGTAGATATTCAGCCGTCTGGAAATCATCCGGTAATTTTTCACGGATCGTACCTTCGATCACGCGACGTCCAGCAAAGCCGATCACAGCACCGGGTTCTGCGATGTGCACATCTCCAAGCATTGCATATGAAGCAGACACACCACCCGTTGTTGGGTTCGTCAGCACAACGATATAAGGGACGCCAGCATCCTTCATGCGTTGCACGCCAACCGTTGTGCGCGGCAATTGCATGAGAGATAAAATCCCCTCTTGCATGCGTGCACCACCAGAAGCAGCAAAAAGCACAAGCGGTGTTTTCGTATCAGCGGCTTCTTCCATGGCTTTGATGATCATATCGCCAGCAGCCATACCGAGTGATCCGCCGATAAATGCCATCTCATGCACAACTGCGATCATATCAAGTTCTTCAACCTTGCCGCGTCCAGCTATAATTGAATCTTCAAGGCCAGTTTTTTTGCGCGCTTCCTTTAGTTTGTCTGTATAGCGAGATTTATCGCGAAACTTTAATGGGTCTTGTGCCACTTTAGGCATTTCAAGCATTTCAAACCCGCCACCGTCGAAAAGATATTTAAGACGGTCCATCGCAGAAATACGCATGTGATAACCAGAGCTTGGCACCACACCCATATTGGCTTCCAAATCTTTATGGAAAACCATTTCACCAGATTCAGGACATTTAATCCATAAGTTTTCCGGCATGTCCTTGCGGTTAAGCAGATTGCCGAATTTTGGTCGAACAATGTTTGTAATCCAGTTCATGGGTTTGAAACTTTCTTAGCCTTTTGGATGATTAAACCTGTAAAATAATTATGCGGCGGATTTATGGACCGATCTGACACCGGACGCAAGTTCTGAAACAAGATTATGAACTGCAGGAGCAGTTTCTGCACTCGCATTACCATTGCTGTCCAATGTATCTGCAATCGCATTGACCAAGGCAGAGCCAACGACAACCCCATCAGCCCCTTCACCAATATCGGCAGCTTGTTGCGCAGTTTTAACACCAAAGCCAACGGCGATTGGAATATCTGTGCTTTGTTTGATTGCTTTAACAGAAGTTGCAACCTTTTTAGGGTCAGGTGCCGCAGCGCCGGTAATACCGGTGATCGAGACATAATAAAGAAAACCGGATGTATTTTCGAGAACGCGCGGCAACCGATTTTCGTCCGTGGTAGGCGTCGCTAGGCGTATAAAGTTAATGCCATGCTCTTTGGCTGGCAGACATAATTCATCATCTGCTTCCGGTGGCACATCAACAATAATCAAACCATCCACTCCGGCAGTTTTGGCATCAACCAGAAACGTCTCATTGCCATAAATATAAATCGGGTTGTAATAGCCCATCAAAACAATCGGCGTGTCATTATCCGTTTTGCGGAACTCGGTCACCATCTTAAGCGTTTTGGCAAGTGTCATCCCACCCTTAAGCGCGCGTTGACCAGCCAGCTGAATGGCGGGGCCATCCGCCATTGGGTCAGAAAACGGCATGCCAATTTCAATCAGATCAGCACCTGCTTTTGGCAGGCCTTTCAGGATTTCAAGCGTAGTATCCGCGTCAGGGTCGCCCGCCATAATAAAAGTAACAAGACCTGGCCGGTCTTCTGCCTTCAAGCTTTCAAAGCGTGTATCAATTCGTGTTTTCATATTTCTTATGCCCTACATTTCCACGCCAAGTGCTTTGCCAACGGTGAAGACATCTTTGTCTCCGCGTCCGCAAAGGTTCATCACGATGATTTTGTCTTTGCTCATATTTGGCGCGCGTTTGACGATTTCCGCCAATGCATGACTTGGTTCCAGTGCTGGAATAATACCTTCGGTTTTGCAAAGCAATTGGAATGCTTCAAGCGCTTCATGATCTTCGATTGGCACATATTCAACACGGCCTGTATCTTTAAGGAATGAATGTTCCGGTCCGATGCCTGGATAATCAAGACCAGCAGAAATAGAATGCCCTTCCAGAATTTGCCCATCATCATCTTGAAGCAAGAATGTGCGGTTGCCATGAAGCACGCCGGGCTTTCCAGCAGAGAGCGATGCGCAATGTTCATCCCCGCCCAAGCCTTTGCCGCCTGCTTCCACGCCAACGATTTGAACTTCTTTATCATCAAGGAACGGATGGAAAAGGCCAATCGCATTTGAGCCACCGCCAACGGACGCAACCAGCATATCAGGCAAGCGGCCTTCAACTTCTAGCATTTGTTCGCGGCATTCTTTACCAATGACAGACTGGAAGTCACGAACCAATTCCGGGTAAGGGTGCGGGCCAGCTGCGGTACCAATCAGATAGTAGGTATCTTCCACATTGGTAACCCAGTCGCGCAATGCTTCATTCATCGCGTCTTTTAGCGTACCAGCACCTGAGGTAACAGGTATGATCTCTGCACCTAATAATTTCATGCGGAAGACATTCGGGCTTTGGCGTTCCACATCCGTCTTGCCCATATATACGGTACATGGAAAACCAAACTTTGCGGCTACTGTTGCAGAAGCAACGCCATGTTGGCCAGCACCAGTTTCAGCAATGATGCGGGTCTTACCCATTTTCTTCGCAAGCAGAATCTGGCCGATACAATTATTGATCTTGTGCGAGCCAGTATGGTTTAGCTCATCACGCTTGAAGTAAATTTTAGCGCCACCAAGATGGTTCGTCAGACTTTCTGCAAAATAAAGTGGCGATGGCCGCCCCGTGTAGTTTTTATTTAGGTCCGCAACTTGCGCCTGAAACGCCTCATCCTCTTTTGCATCATTATAATGCTTTTCAAGGTCAAGAATAAGCGGCATAAGTGTTTCGGCAACGTAACGACCACCAAAAATACCGAAATGACCAGCTTCATCTGGTCCTGTCTTAAACGAATTTGGCTCTACTGGTTTACTCAACGCTTTATTCCCTTCAAATACTGGAACAGGTTTCCAGAAATTCCTTGATCAATTTAACATCTTTTATGCCGGGTGCCGATTCAACACCAGACGAAATATCAATGGCAGTGCAACCTGATTTTTTGGCTGCTTCAACGATGTTTCCTGCATGAAGACCGCCTGACAACATATATGGCACATCTTCCCCCAATTGGTCCATGATTTCCCAATCAAATGCGACACCATTACCACCTGGCAAATCAGACCCCTCTGGCGGCTTTGCATCAAATACAAATTGATCGACGGTCTCTAGATATGGGGTAACTTTTTCTAGGTCACTCGCTTCTCGAATAGCGATGGCTTTCATGATGGGAAGACCAAATCGTTCTTTAACTTTAAAAACGCGTTCTGGTGTTTCTGAACCATGAAGTTGCAGCATATCTGGCTTTACCGCTTCTACAATGAGATCCAGATACGTGTCGTCTGCATTCACGGTCACTGGCACTTTTTTGATACGGTTACCTGCATGATCAGCAAGCAAAAGTGCTTGCGCAAGCGATATATGGCGTGGGCTCTTTTCAAAGAAAATAAAGCCCATATGACTAGCCCCGCCTTCGATCACAGCATCGATTGCTTCCTTCGTCGAAAGTCCGCAGATTTTGATATCAAGATTTTGGTTCATGGCTGTGTGAGTGGCATGGATTTTGGTAAGAGTCTAGGTTTCACTACTCAGACTGCCAGCTTCCATCTTTCCACATATGCTCTAATGCCGTGCGATAATCAGGCCATGCATAATTCATTTTGAGCATCGATTTTGATTTCGCATTGCTCACCCGCTTATTCTCACCATAAAAAGACCGTGCCATAGGCGAAATATCCGCCGTTTCAAAATCCACTTCTGGCGGCGGCTCTAAACCCATCAATTCATGCGCATAGGTAACCACATCTTGCGGCGGCGCTGGTTCATTATCAGTAACGTTGAACACCCCATCAATGTTTAATGCAATCGCATTCGACACAGCCGTGCCAATGTCTTCTCGGTGAATACGGTTGAAAACCTGACCCGGTTTTATCATCCGGCGTGATTTTCCCTTTTCAATGTTGATGAACCAATTGCGCCCGGGGCCATAAATGCCGGATAGGCGGAATATACCAAGCGGGATACCAGCGGTGTTGGCCAGAGCTTGCCATGCCTCCTCTGCTGCAACACGCTGGATGGAACGTTTTGAAACTGGCTTAAGTGGCGAATCTTCGTCCACCCAAGCACCATCATGATGGCCATAAACGCCAACGGTAGAGAGATAGCCCATCCACTGAAGCTTAGGCGCGCGCTTTGTTAGGTCAGGAAATGCAGCAAGCACAGGGTCTTCATCACCAGGCGAGATTGACATCACGATATGTGTTGCTTTGGATAGCTGAGCTATGATTTCCTCTGTCGGATCACCTGAAAAAATTTCAGCCCCATAGCCTGATTGACGAATGGCTTGTGCTTTCTCAAGCGAGCGAGACGTGCCGCATATGCTGGCGAAGTCATCTTTTGCCGCTGCTGCAATTGCTTTAGAAGAAAACCCCATGCCGAATATAAAAAGATGTTTGTCGCTCAATTGGTATTCCATTCTGAAAGAACCGATTGATCGGTTTCTGTTTGTAACGCAGTGGCTTTCATATCGGCATATCGTTCTGCGTCTTCAAGTTTGGAGAGTGCCCAAACTGCCGCGCCGCGCACCATTGGACTTTCTTCCGATAATTTTTCTATCGCAAGTTCTTTAAGTTTGCTTGATTTGGAATTGCCGATTGCAATGAGAACATTACGGATGAATTTATCACGGCCAATGCGTTTTATAGGAGAGCCTGAAAATTTGGTTCTGAAAGAAGCGTCATCCAATTGAACAAGTTCTGCCAAATGAGGTGCGTTTAAATCGTCCCTTGCAATCAGTTTCATCTCTGCGGTTTGTTCAGCAAATTTGTTCCACGGGCAAACGGCCAAACAATCATCACACCCATAAATACGGTTTCCCATCGCCTCTCGAAATTCAACTGGAATTGCACCATCATGTTCAATGGTCAGATAAGAGATGCAGCGCCGCGCATCGAGCTGATAAGGCGCTGGGAAAGCTTTTGTCGGGCAGATATCAAGACATGAAGTGCAATTGCCGCAATGGTCATGCTCTACGAAGTCATCCTCAATATCGGCAGTTGTCAGAATTGATCCTAAAAATAACCATGAGCCGAATTCACGCGACACCAAATTGGTGTGTTTCCCCTGCCAGCCTAGGCCTGCTTTTTGTGCCAATGGTTTCTCCATTAGGGGTGCTGTGTCGACAAACACTTTTACGTCCTCCCCTGATCTAGATGCCAACCAGCCAGCTAGTGTTTTTAATTTGCCTTTGATGATGTCATGATAATCGCGATTACGTGCATAAACTGAGATTGTTGCTTTTTCTGGCATTATAAGCGTCTTAAGCGGATCGGTTTCCGGGCCATAATTCATGCCTAAAAGTATAGCAGTTTTTGCTTCTGCCCACATTGCATTAGGGTGTTTGCGCCGCTCAAGCGTTTCTGCCATCCACTGCATTGTGCCATGATGGTTTTTTGAAATGGCTTGCTCAAGTTTCTCGCCAGTTTCTTCTGCTAAATCTGCTTTCGTAATACGGCAGATATCAAAGCCCAGTTCATGCGCTTTTTGTACCAATTTGTCACGGTGCTTGCTGTCCAATTTAAGGCTCAGAAATCAAGGTCGATATAGTGTGAGGCAGGTGGGATACCCATAATTTTATCATTTAGCAATGGACGGTAAGATGGACGAGATTTCATCCGAGCAAACCAGTCTTTGGCTGCAGGTTCTTCTTCCCATGAAATTTCACCAAGATAATCCAAAACTGAAATAGCGCCGGCAGCGGCGATATCCGCAGCGGAAATTTGATTGCCGGCCATCCAGTCACGTGATGCGGCTAAAGAACTAATGTAGCGCATATGGTTTTTAAGGTTAGCACGTGCCGCGCGTATTGTGGCTGCATTGGGTGCGCCGCCACCTTCTTCAGTTGGAATTTGAAGTTTAAAGACACGCTCATGTACAAGATAGCGGGTTACTTCCTGTTCGAATTTTATCAAAAACCATT
>CAZXZQ010000031.1:0-14599 GCA_964645215.1 uncultured Rhizobiaceae bacterium
AGCGCTTAATCTTATAAAAGGTGGTGGTGGAGCGCTATTGCGTGAAAAAATTGTAGCCAATGCATCTCAATCAATGATCGTGATTGCTGATGATAGTAAGCTTGTTGAAACGCTCGGCGCATTTTCATTGCCAATTGAAGTGAATAAATTTGGCCTTGTGGCAACGCGCATTGCCATTCGAAAAGCAGCAGATGCTTTGTCTTTAAAAGGTGAGATTGATCTAAGAGGTGGCGATGAAAACCCATTTGTTACAGATGGTGGCCATTATATTTTGGATGCTTCTTTTAGTCATATTCCAGATGCATATGCGTTATCACAAAATCTACTTGAAATACCGGGTGTAGTTGAACATGGGATGTTTTTAGGCTACGCAGATACTGTATTTCTTGCAAGTAGCGATGGCGTTAAGCGGCTTGGCGCATAAGTTTAGTAACAGGGGCAGGCCCGATAGTATGGAGAAACAAATGAACAATAAGAGCAACCCATATAAAATGGTGAAACTAACAATGGTTTCGCTGGTTTTTACCGCATCTTTGTTGGGGAGTGTTCATGCGCAAGAAGAAGTGACAGCAGAGCATAGAAATGCTGCGATTGCTGCAATGGAAGCCACTGGTGCTACCGATAGGTTGGACAGAATATTGCCAGAGCTGGCTGAATTTACAAAAGCTGGTCTTATTGCCAACCGTCCTGACATTGAAACTGAGATTTCGAATATTGTTGATGATGTCGCAATTGAACTTGCTGCTCGCCGTGGCCCACTTGAGACAGAAGTTTCGGCACTTTATACAAGTAAGTTCTCTCAAGAAGAGCTTGAGCAGGTGGCTGAGTTTTTCAAAAGTGAAATTGGTATAAAGTTTTTGCAAGCAACACCTGGGATTTTTCGTGAAGTAGATGGCGCATCGCGTGTTTGGCGTGATGGCCTTGTGCGAGACATGAATAAGAAAGTTGTCGAAAAATTGAAGGAAGCAGGGCTGTTTTAAGTTTTGTTTTAATTTATGCTTTTCAAGCCCGGCGCCATTGCCGGGTTTTTAATTTTTAAAGGTATTTCCATGACGAATTATGATTATGATCTTTTTGTAATTGGCGGCGGCTCTGGCGGTGTGCGTGCGGGACGCTTAGTTGCTGGTATGGGTAAGCGTGTTGGTATTGCAGAGGAATATCGTTGGGGGGGAACCTGTGTTATTCGCGGTTGCGTGCCGAAAAAACTGATGGTGTATGCATCCAGTTTTTCAAAGGACTTTAAAGCAGCAGAAGGTTTTGGCTGGACCGTTGGCAAGTCAAGCTTTGATTGGAAAACACTGATTGCAAATAAAGACACGGAAATTGAACGCCTGGAAGGATTGTACCAAAAAGGTTTGGACAATAATGGCGCGGATATTCTTGATACGCGCGCAACGCTCAAAGGCAAGCATGAAGTCTATCTTGAGGCGCTTGATAAAACTGTAACTGCTGAAAGAATTCTTATTGCAGTGGGTGGAACGCCAAATCGGGACGCAGGTGTGCCTGGGTCAGAATTTTGTATTACCTCTGATGAGGTGTTTCATCTTGATGAGCAACCTAAATCCATCGTTATTGCTGGTGGTGGTTATATTGCAGTTGAGTTTGCCTGTATCTTTGCAGGCCTTGGAACAGACGTGACGCTGCTTTATCGTGGTGAGGAAATCTTGCGCGGGTTTGATGGTGATCTGCGCACTCTATTACACGAAGAAATGGAGCAAAAAGGCATCAACGTAATTTGCAATGATAATTTTTCTGCCATTGAAAAACTGGAAAATGGCAATAAGCTTGTCAAAACCAATTCGGGCAAGGAGATTAATGTTGACCAAGTCATGCTTGCCATTGGCCGCGTGCCAATGACAACAGGCTTAGGACTTGAACATGCCGGTGTTGAAACTGATAAACGCGGCAATATCAATGTGAACGAATTTTCAAAAACCAATGTTGATAGTATCTGGGCAGTGGGCGATGTAACGAACCGTGTTGCGCTTACGCCAGTGGCTATTCACGAATCCATGTGTTTGATTGAAACTGAATATAAAGATAATCCGACAAGCCCGGATCACGACTTGATTGCCACTGCTGTATTCTCACAGCCGGAAATTGGCACTGTTGGCATGGGGGAAGAAGAGGCTGCGGAAAAATATCCAGCATTAGATATTTATCGTGCGCATTTCCGACCTATGAAAAATACGCTTTCTGGTGCGACTGAAAAAATGCTGATGAAAATCATCGTGGATCATAAAAGCGATCTTGTTCTTGGCGTTCACATTATGGGGCCGGATGCGGGTGAGATGGCACAGACACTTGGCATCGCGCTTAAAATGGGTGCAAAGAAATCTGATTTTGATAAGACGATGGCTGTGCATCCAACAGCGGCAGAAGAACTCGTTACCATGTATTCTCCCAGCTATCGGGTGATTGATGGAAAGCGCCAAGATTAATGACTGGCGAGCTGGTTGGTTATTTCGGCTTTGGATCGCTTGTTAACAAGCATACATTGCGTACGTCATTTTCTGGCATGGTGCCTGCACGTCTCAAAGGCTATCGGCGTCATTGGCAGGCGCGCACGGATACTTTGTCAGAAAAAGTAGCGCTTCTTTCTATACATGAAGACAGTGCATGTGAGATCCTTGGAATGGTCGTGATTGATGATAAGGCAAATTTACCGCTTGTAGACGAGCGGGAAGCTGGATACTCGCGGCATGCAATCTCAAAAGAGCAGCTGGATATATTAGGCGATATCAAAAGCGATGTTACTGGTATTGAATTGCCAGATGAATTGTATGTCTATATTGCGAATGAAGTTTTGGATGCTCCAGATACTGGTGCACTGTTACAATCCTATCTGGATGCGGTTATGCAAGGGTTCCGGAATGAATTTGGTGATGAGGGTGCAAGGCATTTCATCAACACCACGGACGGATTTAAACGAGGCTTGATCCGAGACCGAGACGAGCCTTCATATCCGCGCAGTGTTACACTTTCAAAAGATGAAATCGAGTTGTATGATAGGCTCGTTACTGAAGTTATTGATTAAAAACCAGGGGTAAAGTGGGTATGTTGAGAATAGTACTTTCATTCCTTCTTCTGATTGTATCCAGTCTTGGGGGTGCCCAAGCGCAAACCATCAAGAAAGATTTCGCTCGATGCGTGCAAGGACAGCTCAATGCTTTAGGCCAGAAAGCGGGTAAGGTTGATGGCCTTCCGGGTAGAGCAACTGCACGGGCCTATAATAGATTGCGCGCGGAAGAAGGTTTTGAAAGTATCCCTGAAAAATTTGATACGCATTCGATGATCTTTTCATGCCGTTATATTGGCGAGAAAGATGCGGAATTAAAAAAGTTCTGGCCTGCATGGAAGCGAAGTTACACAATCAAAACGGGTGCCATTGTGCCTGGTGGCATTATTAAATATATTGAGCAAAGTATTCCTGTCATACATCGCCGTTTTGCAGCATTTAACATGCAGTATGCATCTAGCGTGAACCTTCATATTTTTCATGATCGGCAAACAGGACAAGGGTTTTATGCCAGCAATTCTGTGGTGAAAGAAGAAGAGACAGCTTCAAATTTTGAAGCGCTATATACATTCAATTGCTCTAATGATTCAATTGGCGGCTGGTCTGAAAACAATGATATCTATATCTGTCTCAATTATGAAGAGGATAGTGGTAATATTCATTCAGATTTGGCGGCATTCTTGCAATCCTCATTTGATGATCATCAGTTCCGGTTCCAGGAAGTTATGACTGGTGAAATGTTTAATGTTTCTCAACGCGAACTATTGGGTGCGTTCGTCTTGGAAGCCAAGGATATTAAGAAACTTCAAGAACGAAAAGCACTTGAACCTGCATGGATAAATGAGGGGGTAGCGCAGTATTTTGAACTGAGGTTTGGTGGTGCTGGTAAAGAAGAGAGCGTGTACTACTCAGACCTTGCGACCAAACTAAATATAGACCGTCGCAGGCTGCACGAGTATGAGGCTATTTCGCTTGATCTTTCTGTCTTATCAAAGGGAGCTGATCTTGGTGACCTTGCGGCTTTTAAACTGCAGGATAGACGAGGATTGAAGCAGTTTCATATTTATTTTAAAAATGTTGGCCTTGGCGTGCCATGGAAGCAAGCATTTGAGCAGGCCTTTGGCGTTTCAATTGAGAAATTTTACGCAGATTACGCCAATTAATAATTTACTGACTAACAGTGGCATTCACATTCACAATCTATTATAAGACATTCTTATAATTTGGCTGATTAAGCCAAACTGGTAACTTGAGTAAAAAAGGCAAAGACAATGGCACAGAACTGGACCCCGCAATCCTGGAGATCAAAACCGATTATTCAGGTGCCTACCTATCCAGATGAAGCAGAGCTAAAAAAGGTTGAGGAGCGTCTTGCTTCTTTCCCGCCACTTGTTTTTGCAGGTGAGGCACGCAATCTTAAAACCCATTTGAAAGACGTTTGCGAAGGCAAGGCGTTTCTTCTTCAAGGGGGCGATTGTGCCGAAGCTTTTGCTGAACACGGTGCAGATAACATCCGCGATTTTTTCCGCGTGTTTCTGCAAATGTCCGTTGTGCTTACCTATGGTGCCTCAAAGCCAATCGTCAAAGTAGGACGTATTGCTGGCCAGTTTGCAAAGCCACGTTCATCCGACACTGAAACCAAAGATGATGTGACATTGCCAAGTTATCGCGGTGACGTAATTAATGGCATCGATTTTGATGAAGCATCTCGCGTGCCGGATCCGCAACGCCAGATCATGGCGTATCGTCAATCTGCTGCAACGCTAAACCTTATCCGTGCATTTGCTCAAGGCGGTTATGCAAACCTTGAACATGTTCATGAATGGACGCTTGGTTTTGTGAAAGATAATCCTGCTGCTGATAAATACAAAGAGCTGGCAGATCGCATTGATGAAACACTGCGGTTTATGAAAGCGATTGGTTTTTCAGCTGATCAGTACCCGCGTTTGCGTGAAACTGATTTTTATACAAGTCATGAAGCGCTGTTGCTTGGATATGAAGAGGCAATGACCCGTACAGATTCTACTTCAGGGGACTATTATACAACGTCTGGCCATATGGTTTGGATTGGGGACCGTACACGTCAGCCAGATCATGCGCATGTTGAGTTCTTCCGTGGAATTAATAATCCGCTCGGGCTTAAGTGTGGTCCTTCAATGACTGCTGATGGTCTTCTTGAACTTTGTGATATTCTAAATCCTGACAATGAACCGGGTCGTCTAACCCTGATCAATCGCTTTGGACATGAAAAAGTAGGTGATCACTTGCCAGCACTTATCCAGGCTGTTGAACGTGAAGGCAAGAAAGTTGTTTGGTCCTGTGATCCGATGCACGGCAACACAATCTCTGCTGGCGGATATAAAACCCGTCCATTTGATTATGTGCTTAAGGAAGTTCAGGACTTCTTTGCAGTTCATAAAGCAGAAGGCACATATGCAGGCGGTGTTCATTTTGAGATGACAGGTCAAGACGTAACCGAATGTACCGGTGGTGCGCGCGAAGTTACTGAATCTGATCTTGGTTCTCGCTATCGCACTCATTGTGATCCGCGTTTAAACGCTAGTCAGTCCTTGGAACTTGCCTTCCTTATTGCTGAATTGCTGAAAGAGGAACGTGGCGCTTCTGAGCCTAGCCTTGCCGCTAGCGCATAGACAGTTAAATAATATTCTGACAAAATTTAAGGCATCGGAGGTTTCCGGTGCCTTTTTTTGTTTTAGGAGAAATAGATGACAAAAATCACTAAAGGGTCATGCCTATGCGGTTCGGTAACGTGGGAATCTACTGGCGAAATGCGCCCGATTGTTGGTTGTCATTGTAGTCAGTGCCGAAAGCAAACGGGGTATTTTTATGCAGCTACTGCTGCAGATGATGATGCGCTTACCATTAAAGGTGATACACTCAAATGGTATAGAGCGTCGCCAGATAATATGCCTGAGGCAAAGCGTGGTTTTTGTACAGAATGTGGATCGGCACTTTTCTGGAAAAATGAAAAAGAGAATTTTACCTCCATCCTTGCAGGTTCGATTGATGGCGAAACTGACATTCGGTTTGAAAGCCATATTTTCGTTCGTGATAAGCCAGATTGGTACGATATTTTAGATGGTCAGCCACAACGGATGGACTGACAGTAAGGTATTGTAACTTAAAACAAAATTTTGGCATATTTTTTCTGGAGTATTCCTTTGCTATAGTTACTTCAGCAAAGGAGTTAGCCCATGGCAAATAAAATGACTGCGACTGAGAAACTCAATCGTAAAAAAGAATCCAAAACAGTTACGCTTGATCATGATTTTGCGGGCATCAAAGCCGGGCAAACCATGTTTGTAGCAACACCACTTATCATTGATGAATATATTCGCAAGATCCCTTACGGCAAAACCAAAACCATCCCGGCAATGCGAAAGGAAATTGCGCGTCGCCGCGGTTGTGATGGTACTTGTGCAATTTCAACATCCATTTTTGTCCGTATGTCCGCGGAAGCTGCGTTAGAGCAGATAGGTGAGGGCAAGTCCCAAGATGAAGTCGCTCCATTCTGGCGATTGCTTGATAGCAAAGAAAAAATCACAAAGAAGCTCGATATTGATCCCGAATGGGTGGATATGCAGCGCGCCTTGGAAGTTTCTTAATTTCTAAGTCTCTGTAATTACTTAAAAAATCTTATAGAAAAGTTCAAATATTAATCACGAACGCGTGATTTAACGCTCTGTGCCACATTTCATTCCTACATCAAATAGTGAGCAGGGAGGACCCTGCTGCAACGAATATAAAAACAGGGGCATTTTAATATGAGACTTTTATCTTTAGGTGTGTTTAAGAAAATTACTTTCACTGCTTCAACTTTGGCCATCATCGTTCTTGCTGGAAAACTGGTTGTAACACCATCTGCAGATGCTAATAGTGTTTCAGCATTAGAGCAAAAAAGCCTTGAGGTCGTTACTGGCGACATAAACGTTGATAGCGAATTTGAAAAGGTGCAAAATTCACCAAAATCGAAAGCGCTCAAAAAACGTGCGCGGTCATGGAATGATGTGAAGCATGACAGATGGTGCCATGATCATTTTAAAGGCTACAGTGCCAGAACTGGTAAGTATTTTTCAGAGCAGGGCAAGCGCGTGACTTGTCACTCGCCATATACAAAATCTAAAGTCTAAACCGCTTTATCCTATCAGCCTTCGGTCCTGGTTATATCCGAGGCTTTGGTGCTGGCTCACGATCCGCGTCGCCTGAATTAGGTTCACCCTTTGGTTCTATGAGCATGACCTTAACTTCATTTTCTGCGCGTGGTCTATGAACAACGCCTTTTGGCACAATAAAGAGCTCGCCAGCTTTCACGAGGCGAGCTTCCTCATTTTCGATGTCCATAAACATTTCACCTTCAAGGACATAGAAGAAATCGTCGGTGGTGTCGTGTTTATGAAACGGAAATTCTCCCTTAAATTTCACAACCATCACATCGTTGTTGTTATAATCAGCAACGATGTGCGGGTCCCAATGTGAACTGAATTCTGAAAGCTTTTCAGGTAAATTTATGGGCTTCATGCTTCGGCAGTGCCGTTTTGCGGTACACCTTTTTCCGTAAACATGGATTGCAGTTCCTGCGCTTGAAACATTTCGCGCACAATATCACACCCGCCAACAAACTCGCCTTTAACATAGAGTTGAGGCACAGTTGGCCAGTCTGAGTAATCTTTGACGCCTTGGCGGATATCGTCGTCTTCAAGAACATTCACGCCTTTATAGTCAACGCCAACATAGTTCAAGATTTGAATGACCTGACCTGAAAATCCGCATTGTGGAAAATCCGGTGTGCCTTTCATGAAAAGCAATACGTCATTGTTTTTAACTTCATTCTCGATGAATTCTTTTACTGCGGTCATCATAGCCTCCTTTAGGTAAAATGTTGTGTTGCTTGATACATAACCTTAAATTTGGTGCGTTCAAGCAGTTTTTAAAAGAAAAGCCACCAAATAATAGCAAGCCAGAACAGTGCTGTGCCGATGCCTATCCAAAATAGGCGGTCGGTCCAAAACGGATCTTTGAGGATGCGTGGCAGTTTTTCTATGCCTGAGGTTTTCTTTTCCATTTCCCAATCCTTCGACAAGCTCAGGATGAGGGAAATGCCTGCATCCATCTTAAGCAACCTCACCCTGAGCTTGTCGAAGGGCGGGGATAAATATGTTGCGTTTATTACTCCGGCGGCACACTGGTTTGAAGCGCTAGGGCGTGTAGCACACCGCCCATATTGCCTTGCAATGCGTTATAGACCATTTGGTGTTGCTTAACGCGGGAAAGGCCGCGGAAACTTTCAGAAACGACTTCTGCAGAATAATGGTCACCATCACCAGCCAGATCACGGATCGTGACTTCCGCGCCGGGGATTGCTTCCTTGATCATGCGTTCAATCTCACTTGAATCCATAGGCATAGGGTTTCTCCTTATTCAGCTGCTTCGGCCATGGGTTCACCTTCCATAAAGGCAGGGAACCAGGCTTCGTGACATATTTTCATTTCTTCTACAGATAGGGAAACATAGTCTCCGATCACTAATTGTGAACCTTCTACCGTGCCTAACCGTGAGAAGAAGACGCCGGAACCTTCGGCATTGGCGGCGAACATATTGGCGTAATCTTCTGGCATGGTGAGAATGTAGCGCGATTGGTCTTCACCAAAGAGTGCTGCATGGGGTTGCGCTGCATCAAGTTCAATATTCATGCCTTTGCCGCTGGCGATGCACATTTCAGCCAATGCAATTGCCAAGCCACCGTCGGAAATATCATGACATGATGTCACTTCACCAGAACGGATGGCGGCGCGTACAAAGTCGCCACGCATTTGCTCAGTCATCAAATCTACTTGCGGGGCAGGGCCATCTTCAAGGCCTAGCACTTCGCGCATGTAAAGGGATTGCCCAAGATGCGTTGCTTCCGTGCCAATGAGAAAGACTGCATCGCCATCATTCGCGCCACCGACGCGCGCTGTAGCATTTGTGTCTTCAATTAAACCAACCGCTCCAATTGTTGGCGTGGGCAAAATAGCCTGCCCATTGGTTTCGTTATAAAGCGATACATTGCCAGAGACGATTGGCATAGAAAGCTCGCTAACTGCTTCACCTATGCCTTTGATGGCATAAACAAATTGCCCCATAATCTCAGGCCGTTCGGGATTTCCGAAATTAAGATTGTCAGTTGTCGCAAGCGGTTCTGCGCCAACTGCATTTAAGTTACGGAAACATTCTGCCACTGCCTGCTTGCCACCTTCGAATGCGTCTGCTTCGCAGTAACGTGGTGTTACATCACTTGTGAAAGCAAGGGCCCGACCTGTTGGCGCGCCTTCATCATCGACCAAACGGATGACACCTGCGTCACCTCCTGGAATTTGTAGAGAGTTTGATTGGATAAGCGTGTCATATTGTTCCCAAACCCAACGACGAGAGCAAACATCCGGCGAGCCCAGAATTTGTAAGAGAGCGGCGTTATAGTCGCCTGTATCTTCAACTTGATCAGCTTCAAGGCCCGAATGCACGCCCGGCTCAATATAAGGGCGGTCATACTCTGGTGCTTCATCGCCCAGTTCCTTGATCGGCAAATCTGCTACTTGCTCACCCTGATGCATGATGCGGAAGCGGAGATCGTCTGTAGTTTTGCCGACGATTGCAAAGTCCAGCCCCCATTTGATGAAGATCGCTTTTGCTTCTTCTTCCTTGGAAGGTTCAAGCACCATCAACATGCGTTCCTGACTTTCAGAAAGCATCATCTCGTAGGCAGACATTTGAGTTTCGCGAATTGGTACGTCATCTAGGTTTAGCTCAACGCCAAGATTACCCTTTGCGCCCATCTCAACCGCAGAGCAGGTGAGGCCAGCAGCACCCATATCTTGAATAGAGATTACAGCGCCTGTTTTCATAAGTTCTAGACAGGCTTCAAGTAGGCATTTTTCAGTAAATGGGTCGCCCACTTGTACGGTTGGGCGTTTCTCTTCAATGTCTTCACCAAATTCAGCGGATGCCATGGTAGCGCCGCCGACGCCATCACGTCCAGTTTTTGCGCCGAGGTAGACGATGGGAAGGCCAACACCTTTTGCTTCTGAATAGAAGATTGAATCCTGCTTTGCGATGCCAGCAGCAAACGCATTGACGAGAATATTACCATTATAACGTTCGTGAAAATTGACTTCGCCACCAACGGTTGGGACACCAAAAGAATTGCCGTAGCCGCCAACACCTGCGACTACGCCTGAAACAAGGTGTCGGGTTTTTGGATGGTCTGGTGAGCCAAACCGTAACGCGTTCATCGCCGCGACGGGGCGCGCACCCATCGTAAACACATCGCGTAAAATTCCGCCAACGCCGGTTGCAGCGCCCTGATAAGGCTCAATGTAAGAGGGGTGATTGTGGCTTTCCATTTTGAAGATAACCGCTTCACCATTGCCGATATCGACAACGCCTGCATTCTCGCCCGGACCGCAGATAACGCGTGGGCCTTCAGTTGGTAATGTTTTGAGCCATTTCTTGGAAGATTTGTAAGAGCAATGCTCGTTCCACATAGCAGACCAAATGCCAAGCTCAGTGTAGGTTGGCTCGCGGCCGGTGAGTTCTAAAATACGCTCATATTCATCCGATGTAATGCCGTGATCGGCGATCAAATCTTCGGTAATTGGGTAATTGTTTTCAACGGTCATACTGAACACGCTCCCTTTCCGGTGCTCCACCGGCGAATATCTGCACTTATTTTTCCGCTGGCGCTGCCTTGGAGTAAGGGACCAAAACTTTGAATGTTTGTAAATTTGCCCGAACTTTTGTCGCCCTTGGCTTCAGCTTGCACAACCAGTAATGGCAGCCCGCCGGGGTTTTTGCGCGGCACGATTAAAAAGCGCGGGCGTCCTGCATGCGAATTTACTTCGGCTGCAAGTGTATAGGGTTTGAAAGTTGGGTCTTTGGTCTTGAACCAGCATTTTTGCGCAAGTTTTGCCATGTGAACAACCGCAGACCGTGGTCCTTGATTGGTGTTGATGGAAATATTGCCTGATACAGGTTCATTTTGAGTTTGGCAGCCGATAAGCAAAATCAAACCTAGTGTTAAGATGATATATGCGCCAAACTTGTTCAGCATTTATGCAGCCTCACTCGCGACTAAATTTAATGCGCTTTCAAAAAGCCTGCGCCCTTCTTCACCACCATGATCTGGTTCAATCAGATTTTCAGGATGTGGCATCATGCCAAGTATATTGCCTGCTTCGTTGATGATGCCTGCAATATCATTAATCGACCCATTTGGGTTTGTGCCCTCTGCATAACGAAAGGCGATCTGGCCATTACCTTCAATTGCTTTTAATGTTTCACTGTCAGCAAAATAATTTCCGTCATGGTGCGCCACAGGGCAGGGAATAACCTCGCCTTGTTTATAGTGTTTGGTGAATTGCGTGTCTGCGTTTTCAACTTTCAGCTTCACCGTTTTGCAGACAAAGCGCAGACCCGCATTACGCATCAACGCGCCGGGCAGAAGGCCTGCTTCTGTTAAGATTTGGAAGCCATTACAAACGCCAATAACGCGTGTTCCGCTTTCAGCCTGTTTTGCAATTTCCTGCATCACTGGTGAGCGGGCAGCAATTGCACCAGCACGTAAGTAATCCCCATATGAAAATCCGCCTGGTACAACAATCAAATCGCTATCCGGAATCTGCGTATCTGCATGCCACACAAGGTTTGGTACTTCACCCCCAATTTTGGTGAGGGCCGCAATCATATCATGATCGCGGTTTAGACCTGGAAAGAGTATCACGGATGATTTCATTTATAAAATCTCCACCGCGTAATCTTCAATCACAGTATTCGCTAGGAGTTTTTCACACATGTCAGAGATTGATTTTTCGGCGGCTTTTTTATCATCGCCTGCAAGATTTAAATCAAACACTTTGCCCTGACGAACGCTATCAATGCCTTCAAAGCCTAATGCGTCGAGGCTACCTTCAATCGCTTTTCCTTGCGGGTCCAAAACACCATTTTTAAGAGTGACTGTTACGCGTGCCTTGATCATTTATCATCACCCTTTTTGTCATTGTCTGAAACCAATACAGGACCACTGCTTGGGCGCGGGGCATCATTTTCCTGAATAATGCCAAGGCGATTTGCCACTTCGCGATATGCGTCCAACATGCCGCCAAGGTCTCTACGGAAACGGTCTTTGTCCATTTTCTCGTTTGTGTTTATGTCCCAAAGACGGCAAGAGTCAGGCGAGATTTCATCTGCAAGAACGATGCGCACAGCGTCATTTTCCCATAGGCGTCCAAACTCTATTTTGAAGTCGATAAGCTGAATTCCAATGCCAGCAAACATGCCGGAGAGGAAATCATTCACACGAATAGCAAGCGCCATCATGTCATCAATTTCTTGAGGTGAGGCCCATCCAAAAGCGGTAATATGTTCTTCCGCCACAAGCGGGTCGTTCAATTCGTCTTTCTTGTAGCAGAACTCAATGATGGAGCGCGGCAACACTTCGCCTTCAGGAATGCCAAGGCGCTCAGATAAAGTGCCTGCAGCAACATTGCGAACAATCACTTCAACCGGAACAATTTCTACTTCCTTAATCAATTGCTCACGCATGTTGATGCGTTTGATGAAATGGTTCGGAATACCAATTTTTGTCAGTTGGTTGAAAATGTGCTCAGAGATGCGGTTGTTGAGAACACCCTTGCCATCAATGATATCATGTTTCTTTTTGTTGAATGCGGTCGCATCATCTTTGAAAAACTGAACCAAGGTTCCAGGTTCTGGACCTTCATATAAAATTTTGGCCTTGCCTTCATAAATTCGGCGGCGTCTGCTCATGTGGATAATCCCGAATTTGGCCCTGTCAGAAGAGGGCTGGTGAACGGGAATCAATGCCCGTTTAGTTGTTACACGCCTTACATAAGCCAAGCATGGCATTTTAACAATAAAGCTGGCTCATAACTCACAGTAAAGAGATGGGGTTTCACGTAATTAATTTGGGTTTGATACTTCAAATCGCTATAAACCAAACCTATATGAACTATGAATTCGTAGTCTAGGAGAAAATGATGAGTGATATGGACAAACGCGGCGATGCATTTGAAAACAAATTTGCACATGATGCTGAGCTGCAATTTAAAGCAGAGGCTCGTCGTAACAAGCTTTTGGGGCAATGGGCAGCGGAACAACTTGGTAAATCTGGCGCTGATGTAGAAGAATACGCTAAGGAAGTTGTGCGTTCTGATTTTGAAGAACCGGGCGAAGAAGATGTATTTCGCAAAGTGCGAGAAGATTTTGATAAAGCAGGTGTGGCAAAATCAGACGATGATATTCGAGCTGCAATGGCTGAATTGCTAGCAACTGCGGCAGATCAAATTCAAAACGAAGCATGATCTCGGTTCTTAAAGACAAGTTGGCCGGCGGCGAAGCCTGCCATATTTGCTGGAATACAATAGCAAACGCCCAGTTTGCTGGTCTATTGGCACAACAACCGTTTGATGGTGTAACGCTTGATGCGCAGCACGGATTTTACGATGAAAAATCTTTAGCTGACACTATTCCGCAAGTATTATTGGCTGGAAAAGCGCCCTTGGTTCGCATTCCTGTTGAGCGTTGGGATTTGTGTGAAAGGGCGCTTGATTTTGGTGCGCTGGCAATTATCGCCCCAATGATCAACACTAAATCGGACGCTGAGAAATTTGCTCAAGCTGCAAAATATCCAACGACTGGTAATCGTTCTTATGGGCCTTCAACAGCTGCAGGTTTGCTGGGCATATCTAATGCTGATTATGTCATGAAAGCTAATGAAAACACGCTGGCGCTTGCCCAAATTGAAACGCAAGAAGCATATGATAATCTCGATGATATTTTAGGCGTTGAGGGTATCGACGGCATCTTAATGGGGCCTGCAGATTTTTCTATTTCTGTAACTGGCGAACCTCTGCCAGACGCTTATGGAGATGGCACGCGCGATATGGTTGCTGATATTGCCAAACGTACAAATGATGCAGGCAAAATTTCCGCGGCATTCACGGTCAATGCCGAACATGCAAAGCTCGTAAAATCGATGGGCTATCAGCTTATTTCCATCGTCTTTGACGGGCACATGATTGTGAGCGCTGCCAATGCTGCTTTGAATGAAGTCACCTAAACTTCAATCTGCTTTAGAAACCTTGAGAAGACCATTAAGCCTTCAGGCCAAGGGCCGTGACCGGACTCATGATTTATGTGGCCTGACTCGCCCGCGTCCATAAAGAGTGACCCCCAACTTGCTGCCATGTCTTCGGCTTTTTCATAGGCACAGAAATGGTCGTTCCGGCTCGCAATCGTTACAGATGGAAAAGGTAGTGGGTCTGTAGATGCTGGCCCAAATGTCAAAAGATGCTTGGGTCGAATGCCCGGGTTCTCAACATCTGGTGGGGCTACGAGCATTGCGCCTGTAATGGGTTTTGAAAACTCTTTCGCAGCCTGCACAATTACCTGAGAACCAATAGAGTGGCCCACGAGAATAATGGGCTTAGTTGTGTCTTCAACGGCCTTTAAAAGGTTTTCTTTCCAGTCTTCAAATACAGGTTTATGCCAGTCACCCATCTGTAC
>CAZXZQ010000032.1:0-14420 GCA_964645215.1 uncultured Rhizobiaceae bacterium
GTTGAACCAAAAGTAGATGATCCAGTTGCAACTGAGCCAGAAACGCAACAACCAGAAACGACAACACCTTCCACGACTGAGACTGAAGCGACGCCTGAACCAACTGAAGCAGCACAAATTGGCGAAGTTGCATATTTATACGAAGAAGGCAGCGGCGGGTCTGGTGCTACGCGAAGTGCTGGAGGGGTCGCTTGGGAATTAATACGCCAAAGCCCGGGTGATGGACTGCCAGCAGAACCGGTTATTATTGGCAATATCAATATTGCTGAAAAAGTCATTGCTGCGAAATTTACAATTAAGCGTAACATTGATGAAGCATTGTCCGCGAGCCATTTGATCGAGTTGCAATTTACATTGGGTGACAAGTTTGAGGGCGAGTCTGTAGAAAATGTTGCACGCTTTGTAATGAAAGCAACAGAAGAAGCGCGCGGTGAGCCGCTTGTTGCTGTGCCGGTAAAGGTAAGCGAAGGCAATTTCCTGATCGCACTTAATAACCTTCAGCAGGCGGTCGATGTGAACACGCTTCTCTTGAAAGATGGTGGTTGGATTGATGTTCCGGTCACCTATAAAAGTGGCAAACGCGCTCTGGTTACTTTAGAAAAAGGTGGAACCGGTGAGCGCGTCTTTACCGAAGCGTTGGACGATTGGAAAAATCGCTAAGGTTTAAACCGAAACGATTTCGCCGCGTGCAGGATAATCATTTTCAATTACAAATTTTGCAGCGCCCAAAATGTCGCTAAATTGTGGGCGGGCAAAAGGCATTGTCTGAATGGATGAGAAGTAAAGCGTTCCATCGCTGCGCACTAGGAAAAGACCTGGCTCACTAAATTTTGCTGGTTCAGCCGTGCCTTCACGGCCAGCCGAGATATGCAAACCCCATTCAGCTGCTGTTTCAAGGTCTAAGCTATGGGCAACATCAAGGCCATCAATACCCCATTCTTCAACCGTCTTGCTGGTTAGCTCACCATCGTTTGAAGTAATCGCAACCACATTGATACCAAGTTCTGCAAAGGCTTCCTTTTTTGCGAGAAGATCATTCAATTGATTTTTACAGATCGGGCAATGATATCCGCGATAAAAAACCAGCATCGTAAAATTCTCTGAGTCTTGAGCGCTGAGCGACCAAGTTCCGCCACCCACAAGAGGTAGATCAAGAGAGGGTGTTTTTTCGCGTGGTACAACAACTGTATGCTGTGTCATGGGTAATAATCCTTTTTAAAATATAAACAGGCCTCACTCATAGTAAGGCCTGATCGAACTTTGAATTAACTTCTATGTTATCATTGATGCGTAAGTTGGGGGTTGGGTTTTGCAAGTTCGCGCGCAGAAGCAACCATTGCTTTTTGAACCTTCTCAAACGCACGGACTTCAATCTGACGCACCCGCTCGCGCGAGATATCAAACTCGCCTGAAAGTTCTTCAAGTGTCATTGGATCTTCTTCCAAGCGACGCGCCGTAAAGATGCGCTGTTCGCGTTCATTGAGCGAACTCATTGCATCGGCCAACATTTCGCGGCGGTTTTCAAGCTCGTCCTGTTTGATTAGAACTTTTTCTGCACTGTCAGATTCGTCTACCAGCCAATCTTGCCATTCGCCACTTTCACCTTCTGCAGCCTTGATAGGCGCGTTCAGCGAAGCGTCACCGCTCATGCGTTGGTTCATGGAGCGTACTTCTTCTTCGCTCACGCCAAGCTGTGTTGCTATTTGCTTTGCTTGATCATCGTTAAGGTCACCGCTTTCCAGTGCTTGGATACGGCTTTTTGCTTTGCGCAGGTTAAAGAACAGGCGTTTCTGGTTTGCGGTTGTGCCGATTTTTACAAGCGACCATGAACGCAATACATATTCCTGAATAGAAGCCTTAATCCACCACATGGCATATGTGGCAAGGCGGAACCCTTTTTCCGGATCGAATTTTTTCACAGCCTGCATTAGGCCTACATTGCCTTCCGACACAACTTCGCCGATCGGCAGGCCGTAGCCGCGATAACCCATGGCAATTTTTGCCACGAGACGAAGGTGACTAGTGACCAATTGATGCGCCGCACCACGGTCTTCATGCTCTAAATAGCGTTTTGCGAGCATATATTCCTGATCTGGCTCAAGCATCGGAAATTTGCGAATTTCCTGCATATAGCGGCTAAGACCGTTCTCGCTTGTTAAAGTTGGCATATTCTGGGCCATATTTGCACCCTTTCTCCCGAATTTTTGATGTTCCCGACAATTCAGCAAACATCGTATATCTTATATATAGGTACGATTTTGGGCGTTTGCATGAAATTTTGGTAATATTTATGAGAAATTGAGGGGAGGGGTTAATTTAGCTGGTTAAGCAATGTTTTATAGGCCGTTTCTGCTGTTATGTTTGCCGTATGAATTTTTAATGCCTTTGTATTCCAAGCCTCGTACTCGCGGTCCACTATTTCTTGCCATGAAGGCAAAATATGCCCTTCGATATCTGCTTTTCTTTCTTCAACTCTTTTTTGATGCTCAGTTTTATCTAAGCAGGTAATTTCAATTCCTGTGAATTCTGAGTTGGTCTGCTCGGCAATTTCCAACCATTTATTACGAATAATATTGAGTGGATTAACAGCATCAACAAGGACATTTTTCCCATGTTGCAAGTTGTCTTGTGCCATTGAAAATGCTGCCTGGTAACCCGCATCTTCTGCCACGTCGATATGCAATACGCTACGTTTTAATGCCTGTTCGATTGTGTCTACTCGAATGAATACGGCGCTCATCTCATTCGCTAAACGTTTTGCTAGGGTTGTTTTGCCTACGCCGGGAAGGCCAGAAAAGATGATGAGTTTTTGGGTTCGTGAGGTCATAAATTATATTATCATTTTAGCAAAGTAGGGGGATAGTGGAAATTTGCTTTCTCTGAACTAGGGGACAAATTCCTAACTCTCCGTCATCCCGACCACTACTGTGAGCCGGGATGACGGCCGCGTTGGTAGATTCACTCGTGCCAAAAGCACAGTGTTATAATTAAACATGTGGGGCTTTCAAATAAAAACCTCATGAAACTAATAGTTGGCTTTCACCTGAAAGCCCTACGCAGAGATTTTCGGTACCCGCTCTATCAGGATAAATCCTGCGGCGCGGCCCTCGATGCCGAGATGCATCCGAAATACACCTCTTGCAGCTCTGCTGTCTCTGCCCTTGTCTAACTTCGGTGGCCAAACTGAGTTTGCAAAGCACGAGCTTGCGAGTGTTTGCGCAATATCATGCAATGGGCAGACGATATGAGGATTATGCTTGAAGGATGAGAGGCGGGGATAGATTTTATTGGATGTTAGGTATGAGCTGTAAAGCAGATACATTATCAATACAGTTATGTGCCTGAGAACAACTGCGTTTGCTTAAGTTTGACAAAGTCTTTTGAGAATGAATTAATGGAACTTTACTATATTGAAAATATAGACATCGTGTATTTTTGTGGGGAATTATTATGGGATATAGAAAATTCATTATGGCATTAAAATACTGTATTATTTTTACGTTTTTATTTGCTCCTTTCTTGATATTAGAATCTTTTGTTCAACCAGCTTATTCAAGTGATTATAAACAATTCCGGATCGAACGCTGTAAGGCACGAATGAATAACGATGGCAATTGGCAAAAGAAGCATTATGCATTTGCTATCAGTGAAGATGGTAGTCGCTGTGCTTGGTCGTTTAATTGGGAGAAAAAGAAATATGCAATCCACAGGGCTTTGAGAGATTGTAAGCATAGAGCTAAAGCCGACTGCCGCTTAGTTTATGCTAAGTAATTCTTCATTAGACACTCACCCAATTCTCTTATAACACACTTTCGTTCTGCCCTTGCGGATGTAGCCCAGTCTTGAGGCTGCAGCTTTTGAGAGGTCCAGCACGCGTCTGCCGGTAAACGGTCCGCGGTCATTAATGCGTACCACGACGCTGCGGCCATTGCGTGGGTTAGTGACCTTCAATCTCGTACCAAATTTCAAAGTGCGGTGCGCGGCTGTCATGGCATTTGGGTTCATGCGTTCGCCACTTGCGGTTTTGTTTCCGGGCAACGAATACCAAGACGCCACGCCGCAGGCTTGTTTGGCAAAGGCAAAATTTGTGTATGAAAACAAAATGAGCAAGCCAGCAATGATAAATAATACGATACGCATAAAAAACCTTTTGAATATGAGTGCGCTAAATGGCTTTCAATTGAGGCAGGAAAGAGTCAAAATCATCTTTTATGCAGCAAGACAGGACACATTAGATTGCAGAATGATACAAAGCTCGATGATTGGATGGGTAAGGAGCAGACGCGCAGTGCGATAATTGATGCGCGGCAAGCTGAATTACTGGCGATTACCCTAGATCAACCGGTTCTGAATGCTGGTGAGGCTTTGCCACTCTGTTGGCAATGGGCGTGGTTTAATGATGCTGTGCGTGCAGATGGGCTTGGCCGCGATGGCCACCCAAAACGAGGCGGGTTTTTGCCGCCAGTGCCTTTGCCGCGTCGCATGTGGGCGGGAGGCAGTCTTGAAGTTATGAATGCTTTGACAGTGGGTAGCACGGTCACCAAAAAATCCACCATAGAAGAAATTAAACAGCGCGATGGCAATAGCGGTAAATTATGCATCCTCACAATTGGTCATGACTTGTATGATGGCGATACGCTGTGCATTCGTGAAAAGCAAAACCTTGTATACCGCGAAGACCCTAAGCCTGATGCGCCAGTACTTGCGGCACCTACGCCGCCTGAAGGGGCAACGCATAGACGTGAAGTAACGCCTGATCCTGTTCTTATGTTTCGTTATTCCGCGCTCACATTTAATGGTCACCGTATTCATTATGATGTTGATTATGCGCGCGATGTCGAGGGCTATCGAGGGCTTGTGTTCCATGCGCCGCTGACGGCAACAATGTTGAGCAATTTAGCACGTGAAATTGCTGGCGGTGAGAAGCTCAAGAAATTTGAGTACCGCGCCACCAGCCCGCTCTTTTGTAATGAGACTATGACGCTATGCGGCAAAGAAGAAGATGGGCAAATTATTGTCTGGGCTGAGACGCCGGATGGAGGGCAGGCAATGCTTGCAAACGCGTGGGTATAACACTCATTTTTCATTAACAAGTGTTACTCATTTGTAACCAGCTACTTAGTTAAAATTTAATATTATTCACGTAAAGTCTATCTATTGAATGGTCCTTAGTAAGTAGTGAGTAATATGACCGAAATGATTAGACCTAGAGTCAAATATGTAATTGGACCTGACGGTTCGCCGTTGACAGTATCGGATCTTCCTCCGACATCAACACGCCGCTGGGTAATCCGCCGTAAAGCTGAAGTAGTTGCAGCTGTTAGAGGCGGTCTCCTTTCCTTAGAAGAAGCATGTGAGCGTTATACGCTAACAGTTGAAGAGTTTCTGAATTGGCAGAGCTCAATCGACGAGCATGGCTTGGCAGGATTGCGTACAACAAGAATTCAAGAATACCGCGCATAATATAGACGCGGATATATAAAAGTGAGTCCATTGCATTGGGCGACCCTTATATTTTTAAGGGTCGCCCTTTTGCGTTTACAGTTTAGTTGCAGCAGAAATTGTGATTGTTGAGATTGCAAAGAACCAAAGGCCAGGTTGTGAAACTGCACTTGCAAGCCCACTGGTTTTGGCTGCAAAAATGGCAATTGCGACAAGCAAAACATCCAACATTGACCACTTGGCCAAATAAGAAGCTAAGCCTGATTGTGATTTTCCATTTAAAATAATTTCAAATCCGGTCATCAATTTGATCAGCGGAAATAGAATTGAAAAACAAACAACGATGAGTGCGAGGAAAACTTCACTCCCGTTCCAAAGGTCCGCAATAATATTTAAAAGGGATGGTGTTTCCGAAAAGAAATACAGTTTCTCAAATCGCATCAATGGAAGCGATATTCCAAGGCCAAATGACACTGAGGAAATAAGTAAGAGAAGTGCGCGTATTTTTTGCATAAACAATAACTGACATGAGCAATAGTTATGCTCAAATACCATGATGCAATCAACGCTACAAACCATTATTGCCCCACAGTAAAACTGCAGGGCAAATCAGGAGTGTTTTTTCAAATGAATGGGTGTTAGCCAATCATTGCACGGCTGTCGATTAGGTCGTCATTGGAAGTATCAATTACTCCAGTGCCGCCATCACGTTGTTCCAGCTTTTGTGCTTTCTTTAATTCTTCATCCGCCTCATCAAGGGCTGCTTCCGCATTAACGCGCTTTTCTTTCAGGTCTCTAATAGAGCCATCCAGATTTTCTTGGCGCTGACGTGCAGCTTTTGCAAAGGTTGGATATGCAAAATGCTCAACATCAGTAATGCCTGCCTTTTGCTCTTCGATGTCAATTTGTGCCTGTAGGTCACCATGCATACGCTCAAACTCAGCGATCATCATGTCAATTTGTGCCAACTGGCGCGTTTTATCTTCCACCTGAAAATGTTTCAAGCGAAGCAGATTATCACGCGATTTCATACTCAATACTCCTGTGAACCGCATCGGACTTAAAAGCCCTACTATATACTCATCGACTAAAAGGAAATTTTCGAAGTGCTACGCACTGTAAAAAAGTCCAGATAATGAATGGGATTTACCAATTCATTAACCTTTTGTTTACTCGACTCTTTAAGTATAGCGCTTGGATGTTAAAGGTAAGTAAACCAAACCGGATTGTTAGTGTCTTTTTGCGGGTGATTCGCGAAAAACCGGTTTTTACAAGGCTTCTTGGCAACCCGTAATCGCAAAAAAACTTGAAAAACATTGGTTTATCCACGTTTTTTAAGGTTAATTTTAGGGGTTGCGCACCAGAATTACAATTTGTTAACCATTATGTATCAGTTTGATGGTTATTAATTATTAACCATCGCCAGACCCAAGGTTAACGAGGCAACCCGGTCAGGCTCAAGCTGTAAGCGGCGAAAAGGGGAATTAGATGCGTGTATTGCTGATTGAGGACGACAGCGCAACCGCTCAAAGTATTGAGCTGATGCTCAAGTCTGAGAGCTTTAATGTGTATACTACTGATTTGGGTGAAGAGGGTGTCGATCTAGGGAAACTCTATGATTATGACATTATCCTTTTGGACCTAAACTTACCGGATATGTCAGGCTATGAAGTGTTAAGAACACTTCGTCTGTCAAAGATTAAGACACCAATTCTTATTCTTTCTGGTCTTGCAGGGATTGAAGACAAGGTTCGTGGTCTAGGCTTTGGTGCTGATGACTATATGACCAAGCCATTCCATAAAGATGAGCTTGTTGCTCGTATTCATGCAATTGTTCGTCGCTCTAAAGGCCACGCACAATCTGTAATCACAACAGGTGATCTGGTTGTTAACCTGGATGCGAAGACAGTGGAAGTTTCTGGTCAGCGCGTTCACTTAACAGGTAAAGAATATCAAATGCTTGAGCTTCTTTCGCTTCGTAAAGGTACGACACTTACGAAAGAAATGTTCCTTAACCACCTTTATGGCGGCATGGATGAGCCTGAGCTTAAAATTATTGATGTGTTCATCTGTAAGTTGCGCAAAAAACTTGCAGTTGCAGCAGATGGACTTAACTACATCGAAACAGTTTGGGGCCGCGGCTATGTATTGCGCGAGCCAGACGGTTCAGAGCTACTTGAAACTGCATAAAGTTTCTTCAATTAGCTTTAAAATATAAAAACCCACATCACATTTGTGCTGTGGGTTTTATTTTGGGAAAATATAAGTTTCTACGAGCTGGATAAAGGCGTCGTTTAAGCTGCTTCTGCTTTGCTTACTTCAATGCCAATTTCTTGTAATTTTGCTGTAACAATTTCACGGGTAAACGGTTTCATTAAGAAACCATGACATCCCATGCGTTTTGCTCTGGCCATTTCAGGCACCATAATTTCACTTGTTGAATATAGAATGCGAGCTTCATCAGCATCTTCGAGTTTAATGAATTCTTCGATGAATTCCAGGCCGCTCATTTTGGGCATGTCCCAGTCAACCAATACGACATCAGGCATATTAAAGCGTGCTTTTTCAAGCGCTTCTACACCATCTTCTGCGCCAACAAATACAAAACCCATGTCGGTCAGAATACGTTCTGCTACTTTATGGATAACGGGTGAGTCATCAACAAACATAAAAATTTTCATCATTAACCTCTGCAAATTTAAGATTTGCGATTATTATCTGATGTCATTTTTGCACAAACTTACAAACGTAAGCTTACGAATAGTGCATAAAGTAATAAATTTGAAGAACAGCGTTACTAGAGCGTTAATCAAACAAGATATGTTCAGTCGAAGTCTAGCTCTGGGCTTTAGCTTCAAATGTTACGCTTTCACCGTCAAGATGAGCTGATACGTCATATTTTGCAGATTGAGCAAGTTGCAATGTGTAAATTGGCTGAATGGCGTGTGCGTCGATATCTTCTTCAAACGTACCATTTAACAAATTGGCAAATGCTGCCGGCACGCGTGCCTTCATGCCTGTTGAGGTTACGCGTAAAACGGCGTTATCGTTAGGGTCTTCTATTTCAACTTTTACAAGGCCACCACGTGGAATTGCGCCAAGGCCAATAAGCACAAGATTTAGAAGCAGCTTGACTTTGTTTTTTGCAACTAATGCGCGTTCGCCGTGCCATTCGATCTCGGATTTTTTCTCATTGCTGAAATAAGCGCGCGCAACATTTTCTGCGTCGCCTGTATCAATATGCGCACCAGCGGAACCGGCGGCACCAAAGGCAATTCTGGCAAATTGAAGTTTTGCAGAAGCGTTTGATGCAGATGACCGAATAAGGTCCATTGCAATTTCTGAAGTTTCTTCATCCGTACCTTCGTCTAGTAATTCGATGCCGTTTGCAATTGCACCAACGGGTGAAATAACGTCATGGCAGACCCGAGAACATAAGAGTGCGGCTAGGTCCATACCGGCTAGATCAGGAAGTTTTTGCATGGTTTACCTCATAAAAATCGCGAATCAGTAAGTTTAATTTTAAAATACATAATAGAAAAAAGTCACGCGTACTATTCTTCTCTCATTGCATCACTAGAACAGCAAAATAGGAAACAAGAGACTAACAAGAAGCTAATAAGTTCGTAATTTCGGCAAGAAACCCTCATTTGCCCTGAAAAAGTCATGTTTTGTTCACCTTTCGGAAAAGGTTTTCATTAATAATGTTCGTTAGATGAATATCAAGGATATGAAAATCATGCATATGTCTCCGTATTTTGTACGCTTCTTCAGTACAATCATAAATGCACTGCTTGCTGTCACCTTTGTGGTGGCCTTTAGTTTAGTTGCTTCACAAAAATCACATGCGCAAAGCAGCAGTCACTATTCTGGGCAGGAAGTTTTAAGTGCAGGACACCGTTTTTTTGGTGCTACTTCAGGTAATCTTGCCTCAGCTTTTGAAAAAGCGTTTGCAAAATATGGCCTACCAAACGGCTATATCTTGGGTGAAGAGATTAGCGGCGCCTTTATAGGTGGATTGAGATATGGTGAGGGTAAGCTTTTTACGAAGAATGCTGGTGATCATAAGGTTTTTTGGCAGGGGCCTTCCATTGGTTGGGATTATGGTGGAGATGGTAACCGCACGATGATGCTTGTTTATAATCTTCCACACGTGGATGAACTTTATAAACGCTATCTTGGTGTGACAGGTTCCGCATATCTTGTTGGGGGTGTGGGTGTTACGGCATTAACGCGACAGGGAGTTCACCTAGTGCCAATTCGTACAGGCGTTGGCGCGCGTCTTGGCATTAATGTTGGTTATCTAAAACTACGCAGAACCCCAAGAATTAATCCATTTTGATTTTATAAAAATCATTCTATTATTACTGTATTAAAGGCGCTTTTAGCGCCTTTTTTTGTTAACCAAGATAGTTGAATGTTATGGTTTATAAATCGTTTAAGTAGCAATTAGTGCACATTCATGGCTATATACGCAGGCATTGATAATGTGGCGGTTTTATTAGAGGTTTTTAATGTTCCTTGAAGCTATCTTGTATTTTGTTCTTGGGTTCTTGTGCGCAGGTTTACTTGCGTTGATGGTTTCGCCCTTGATATGGAATAGGGCAGTCGTGCTTACAAAGCATAAGATTGAAAGTTCTGTGCCGCTTACGCTTAATGAAATTCAAGCGGAAAAAGACCAGTTAAGAGCTGAGTTTGCCATGAGCACGCGCAAACTTGAAATCAATGTAGAGCAGCTACGTGATAGACTTGCGGCGCAATCCATCGAAGTTAATCAGAAGCGCGATGAAGTTTCAAAACTTGATTTCGACAATAAAGAATATTCTAAAAATGTTGACGTTTTGCGTGATGAAAAAGTAGCGCTTGTTGCACAGATAAATGAGCGAAGTGCTGAATTTGATAAAGTGAAGGGTCAGTTTGATAATCTCAACACAACGCATGGTGATGTGACAAGTGAAGTTCAGGAACTGCGAGATAGATTGGCTGACAAAGAAGAGCTTGTGAACAGCCAGCGCATTGAAATTGCTGCTAAGAATACAAAAATTGATGCTTTAAGTGAGACGGCTAAAAGATACGAAATCAACGATGAGAATGCGCACGTAGAAGAAGTGCAAAAATTAAGCCGGGCATTGTCTGATCAACGAGAGCACAATGTGAACCTTGAAGCAAAGCTTGCTTCTCATGCCCTTGCCGTTGAAAGCGTTGCAGAAAATGCAACCGATAAAAATATTCAAAATGCGGTTGATGTTTTGAAAGACAATCTAAAGGTTAAGTCTGACAAAATTGCTTCTATTGAAAAAGAACGTGACGCGCTGATTGATGAAGTTAAGGCACTTAGCAGCGTTACCAAAGAAGAATGGGCAAGTGAGCGCAAAAATAGCGCTATTCTGCGTGAGCGCATTAATGACATGGCCGCTAAGGTTGCTGTTTTGACACAAGAGATTGAAGGGGAAACATCACCCATTCCTGAACTTGTGGCGCAAGAACCAGTAAGCAAACGCAAGCGCGGTGCTAAATCATCTGGTTCTCTTGCTGAACGCATTCGTGCGCTGCAAGAAACTGCCAGCGCAACCTAGGCTCAGGCGCTTACTTCAACTTCACGCGGCTTACCGTATTGCCGTTTGTAAGGTCGATAATCAGAATTTCTTGCACACCACCTTGCATTTCGACGTGAAGCTTAAGATGGCTCTGGTTAAGCTCGCTGGAAATGATTTTCGTGGTTTTTGCTAGGCCGAGTTCAATCTGCGCCTGAAATGATTGAGACACTGAGTTTGATTGGGCTATTTCAGGTTGTTCGTCTTCTACTTGGCTAACCTTATAGACAATTGCAAAAAGAAGGCCTAATAGCCCAACCATGAGAATACCAATTGATATCATCATAAGTCGCATTAATTTGCGACGAACGTTTTCCAAGACTGGGTCTAGAGGTTCGTCTTCTTCGGATTTTGCCATGTGTTCTACTCAAACTGAAAGATTGCCGGGTGTATTGGTATGACTGTTAGCGGAGATGAAACAAAAGGGAAAGTGCTGATTGTTGAAGAGGGGGATGATAATAAGCGTATTGATGTTTTTATCGCGAGCCATATGCCTGCGCATGTATCGCGAAACCGCGTGCAGATAATCCTCAAAAAGGGCGGCGTCTTGTTAAATGATGTGCCTGTCACGTCACCAAAGCATAAATTAAAACTAGGCGACAGCTTGGCAATCGATGTGCCAGAGCCGGAAGAGGCTGCTCCTATTGCACAAGATATTCCGTTAGATATTTATTACGAAGACGATCACTTACTGGTTGTGAATAAGCCTGCGGGCATGGTTGTGCATCCAGCAGCGGGCAATTGGGATGGGACGCTCGTCAATGCGTTGCTCTATCATTGCGGTGATACGCTTTCTGGCATTGGTGGCGTAAAGCGTCCGGGCATTGTGCATCGCTTGGACAAGGATACATCAGGCCTTCTTGTTGTCGCAAAAGACGAGCGAACACATACAGGCCTTACTGCACAGTTTCAGGACCACGGACGCACTGGGCCGCTAGAACGAAATTATTTGGCACTTGTTTGGGGGCAGTTCGCTAAAATGACTGGATCCGTGAATGCGAGCCTTGGGCGGTCGAATTCAAACCGTAAAAAGCGCGCGGTACTTGCCGATGATCATCATGAGGCAAAGGAAGCGATTACACATTTCACTGTGAAGGCCGAATTCGGAACAGGCGAAGACGGCTTGCCCATTTGTTCGCTGGTTGAGTGCAGGCTGGAGACTGGTCGGACGCACCAGATCCGCGTTCACATGAGTCATATTGGTCATCCGCTTGTTGGCGACCAAGACTATGGCAAGCATTTCCAGACCAAGGTGAATACGTTACCAGAAAAATGTCAGGCAGAAGTTGAGCTTTTCAAACGCCAGGCGCTTCATGCGGCAGTGTTGGGTTTCGAGCATCCGGTCACAAAAGAGCATTTACGTTTTGAGGCAGACGCACCTAAGGATATGCAAAAGGTGTTGGCGGCCTTGGGGTGAATGAACATAAACTGTATTTCACTCACTCGCATTTTTACCTAACAAGAAAATCAACCAGAATTCTTGTTAGGCTATTCCTAGATGCATTTTCTGGCCAAACGGCATAAATGCCCAAACTTTCAACATGCCAGTCCGGAAGTAAATACTCTACGATACCATTACGCACATCTTCCTCAGCAAGAAATTCTGGCACTAGTGAAAGTCCTGCACCTGCGCGCGCAAACTGGTAGAGCGCATGCGCGTCATTTACACTAATGTGAGACATGGGTTTGATTGTGATTGGCTTTTCACCCTCTTTTAGAAATTTCTCTTTCCTGTTTTTTACTTCAGATAACTCTACCCATTCCCACGCCTTTAGGTCTTGTGGCGTGATTGGTTCAGGCTTGGATGTTAGATACGTTTTAGAGGCAACAAGCCTGCGATTAACTGTGCTTAGTTTGCGTGCGATGAGTGCGCTATCTTTTAGCCACCCCATGCGTATGGCTAGGTCAAATCCATCGTTGATTAAGTTTCTACGTGCGTCTGAAAAATCAACGGATAGTTCTACGTTTGGATGTTGATTTGCAAAGCTTGAGAGTTGATCAACCAGTTTAGAATGCGCAAGTACCGCGGGCATTGTGATGGATAAAATGCCTGATGGTTGACTTGTATGATTGGAAATTTTTTCAAGCCCGCTTTCAGCCTCTTCCAGCATAGCGCGAGCAGATTTGAGCAATTGCTCACCATCACGCGTTAAAGAGAGGCTGCGCGTTGATCTATAAATAAGTGCTACACCAAGCTGATTTTCAAGTTGAGATAGTTGCTCACTAATAACTGAAGGTGAAAGGTTGAGTGCTTTTGCAGCTGCGCGGAATGATCCGTGGTCGATGGTTTTAGCAAAAATAGCCATTTGGCGTAGATGTTGAATCATGCAAAATATCCAAACAGTGTGTTCTAATAATTCTATATTATCATTTAATATAACTTAGTCCATCTTTGGTTATGAGAAGGCCAATTAAATGAACCTCGGCCAAAATCTCATAAACTTAGGAGAAAAAAATGATGGATTTTAAAACTATAATTACTGTTCTTGCATTCTTTGTTGCGCCTATGGCAAACGCTCTTGCAGATGATAAGGCAGTTGTTCAGATTTTTTATGACTTTTTGAGCAATCCTGCATCTGAAACACATGCGCAGTCTTTGAAAACAAATTTGTCTGATGATTGGAAAAGCATTGGTGATTATTCAGGTGCCGCAAAATCTGCCGATAAGTTCATTGGTCAAGTGGGTGGATTTGGAAAACTAATTCCTGATCTAAAATGGGCCGTTGAAGAAATGCTTCAGGATGGCAATCGTGTTGTGGTTAGAAGCCGTGCAACTGGAATACCTAATGGCCCGCTATTTGGCGTAGACGGTGAAGGCAAAGGCTTTGATATCATGACAATTGATATTCATACAGTCATAGATGGTAAGATCTCGCTTACGCATCATGTGGAAGATTGGGCAGGGGCTCTGCGTCAGCTTTCCGCTAAGTAAAACTTTTTTATTAGGCGCCATGTTTCATTATAAGTGTGGCGCTTTTTTTTGTGCTTGAACTCACCCACCATTTTATCCGCGTTTAGAGTATCCCATAATGAATGAGCACTTATGCTTTGACGCTTTGGTGATTTATTCATTTTGCAGGTGAAAACCGCTAGCAGTGAATGACTCGTATTCTTGTTTCGATTATATTGTTTTTAGCCCTCTAAAAAATGACACTTTCTTGACTAAGAGTTTGTTTATTTACACGTTGAAAATTATGCAGAAATTTAGGCCCTCAATATTAGCTGCATCAGTCATGCTAAGCTTCATGATTATGATTGGGTTTTCGTCGAATGCAATGGCGTAATCATTAACGCTAATCAAAAATGTGGTTGGTGGAAGTGCGCCTGCGAGTGATTGGAACCTTATTATACAAGGCCAAGGTGTGGCGCCTTTTTTCCAACAAG
>CAZXZQ010000033.1:0-14279 GCA_964645215.1 uncultured Rhizobiaceae bacterium
TATACCTTCCTGCATGGCAGCATGTACAGCGCGTCTTTGTTTTTGTGTCGCAATCACATGTGTGCGTATTTCTTCTGAGTTCCAACGCTCTTTTACTTCTGCTGCGAAGCTTGCTGCAAGTTCTGCATGAGCAGGATTATTGGCCAAATTATTCAACTCATCCGGATCGCTTGCTAAATCATAAAGTAGTGGCGGGTCTACCTCACAATGGATGTATTTATACTGCCCGCGGCGGATCATATATACTGGATGCGATGTCATCTCCGCACAATATTCACCAATGGCTTCGTCACCCTCATCAGCTTCGCCTTTGGCAAGTGGCAGAAGCGAGCGTCCATCTATTGGCTGGCCAAGTTCGGGCTTGGGCGTGCCGTCCTGTGATGCAATATCAACCATGGTTGGAAGTACATCCACCAATGAGCTTGCTTGGTTTGTTTGGCCATGCATTATACCTGGCCCGGCCATGATAAAAGGCACGCGTGCAGAATGTTCAAAGAAATTCATTTTATACCAAAGCCCGCGCTCGCCAAGCATGTCGCCATGGTCAGCTGTTACAATAACAATTGTATTATCTAACAACTCAGCCTCTTCAAGTGTGGCAACGATCTCACCAACCTTGCTGTCGAAATAAGAGGTGTTTGCATAATATGCATGACGTGCATTACGCACTTCGTCTGGCGTAACCTCGATTGAACTTGCCTCAATGCCATCCATCAAGCGTCTAGAAAACGGGTCCTGATCTTCGCGGGCGAAGTCATGTTTCGGCATGTCGATGTCTTCTTCATTATAAAGGTTCCACCATTCTGGCCGTGCCACATAGGGGTCATGTGGGTGAATGAACGAGGCGATCAAACAAAAAGGCTCTTGCTCGTAACGCGCATAATCAAAGATTTTACGTTTTGAAAAGAAGGCTGTTTCTTCATCAAAATCAAGCTGAAAAGTTGCAGTTCCTTGCCCGGCTTCACGCACTGAATCCATATTGTGATACCATTTATCAATGCGCTCATCTGGCAACTCCCAATCAGGTGTCCAAGCATAATCTGATGGATAAACATCGGTTGTGACCCGCTCATCAAACCCATGCAATTGGTCGGGCCCAACAAAATGCATCTTGCCTGAAAGGCACGTGCGATACCCCATCATGCGCAGGTAATGCGCAAAGGTTGGAACAGAGGCTGGAAATTCAGATGCATTATCGTAAGCCGCAATACGCGTGACCAATTGGCCGGACATAAATGAAAATCTGGATGGCGCGCATAATGGCGCATTACAATAAGCGGCATCAAAGCGCATTCCGCGCTTTGCAAGTGCGGACATATGTGGTGTTTGAACAAGTGGGTGACCATAAGCACCAGTGAATTGTGGTGCGAGCTGATCTGCCATAATCAGTACAATATTTGGTTTCTTATTCATCCAGTATTCTCCTCAAAATTCTTATGGAGAAGCATACACGAATTTCAAAAAATAGAATGGCGGGAATAGACAGAAAACTACTTTTTCCGACGCAATATTTAGCTGCAGAATTTATTGCTCTGCAACCTTCTTTGGCAGAATGATTTTTTCAGGCTCTGGCTTATAAAGCGATTTAACAAATTCAATGAGTGGGCCAAAACGGCTATGGCGCGAAATAACAAAACCACCACCGTATTTTTGTTCGACAACGTCATAAGCAACAGGGCTACGATCAAACAAAGCTTCCATGGTTGCACGCAAAATAGCTTTTGCTTCTCCACTCAGATTTTTAGCAATAACATGCGGGCGATAAGGAAGTGCTGGTGAGTTCCATATAATGCGGTATGGTTTGGCATCACCATTATTAAGATTGCCAAGCTGCGTAAGCGTGCCGCTAGAAAACCCGGTTGTAGGATCGCCAATCATTGAACTCCAGCCAATAAGTGCATCAAGTTCACCATTTTGAAATGCCTTGAGCGTCTCTTCGCCATTGTCATGTGAAATGAAAGGTTTTTGAGGAGTGTCGATTGAAATATTTTCCTGGGCAAGCAAGAATTTTGCAAAAGGGTGCCCTGAAATTGATTGTTCAGAAAGAACGCCAATTTTAGCATCTGTAAGTTCGGTCGTTTTTGATAACCCGGTCACTGGCGTAATCAACACCGTATGGTAAGCGTCGCCATTACTATTCGTGCGTGCGGTGACCAGTGGTTCTACACATTCACACAATACCCAACTCAGCGCATAACCAGAGGTAGACAGAATTGCATACTCAATTCGGTCGGCAGCTAAAGCCTGTATAAGGTTGGTCTCACTTCTTGCCGGAAAGATTTCAACGTCCATTTGAAGCGCTCTAGAAATAGCGTTTTTAAAAGGTTCATAATCCAGAATAGTTTTGGCCGCATCCTGCTTGGTAACAACACCAATGCGAAATATGCCAACATCTTTACGCCAATCAGCCCAAGCATGTGTCATGGAGGTGGTTATAAAAACCAGAAATGAGATAAAAATTAGTGTTGCTTTGGTCATGCGCATTCAGAATTACCCGACTTAAAATTGCTGTGAGACACTATAGCAGCATAAATATTTCAATTTTGTTTACCATATCAGGAATATTGGAGATGAATACAGCCTGAATTTGCCAGTTTTAGGAGCAAATTAGTGATTTTGCGGCACAATTTTTTAAACACAAATATAAGAGGCCCTTTATGTTTAAAAATATAGCAGCTTTAGCAATGGTGGGAATGGCTAGTTATGGTTTTGCCAAATACTACGAGACAAGCCGCAGCAATAGGCCTGAAGTTATCCAAGAAGTTCAAAAACAAACCTCCCAAGCTCAAAATGTTGCTGTAAACCAACAAACACAAACGCCTCGTGAAAAACCACTGTCAGGCCGCAAAGCACGGATCAAAATGGATGACCGAGGCCATTTCGTGACTGATGCCCGCATGAATGGGCGAAGAGTTCCTGTTTTGGTGGATACTGGTGCTACCAGTGTTGCTATTAATAAAACAACGGCGCGCAAAATGGGCATTAGGCTTTCATCATCAGATTTCAAATATACTGTAAATACGGCTAACGGCCAAACCAAAGCTGCTACGGCAGTAATTAAACGCATAGAAATTGGCCGTGTACGCGTCAACAATGTACGTGCGATGGTTCTGGATGATAAATCACTTAAAGGAACCTTGCTTGGTATGACGTTTCTTGGCGAATTAAGAAGCTTTGGCGTAAAAAATCGCCAGCTCATTCTTGAGCAGTAAGGCATTTTAAGCGAATCAGTTAAAGCATAAGTGCCCCGTTAAATAATTTACCAACCTTGACGGGTTTATTCCGTTGAAACATTTGAAAGACCAAAATTATGTTTCCCAAAACACGTTCTGATGTTCTCCCCAATACCCATGAATTTGAAGTAACTCCGCTAGTAAAGCCAACCGGCTTTCGCGAGTATGATGCGCGCTGGTGGTTTGGTCATCCAGCCTCTGACAAAGCACCTGAATTAAACCTGATGGGCATTCAAGCTTTGGGCATGGCGCTTGGCACACTTATTCAGGAACTTGGCGCAGGACCAGATATCGTAACTGGCCATGATTTCCGATCCTATTCAATGTCGATCAAACATTCATTGGTAACAGGTCTTATGGCAGCCGGTGCGCGGGTTAAAGATGTTGGTTTGGCGTTATCTCCAGTTTCCTATTACGCGCAATTTGCACTTGATTGCCCATCCGTTGCCATGGTTACGGCCTCTCACAATGACAATGGCTGGACTGGCGTTAAGATGGGTTGCGAACGTCCGCTGACATTTGGACCAGATGAAATGGGTCGTCTGCGCGATATTGTTTTGAACGGTGAGTGGAAATTAAAAGCGGGCGGTTCATACGAATTTATTGAAGGCTTTGCTGAACAGTATATTGCTGACCTTGCAAACCGCAAACCGTTTGAGCGTAAGATCAAAGCAATCGCTGCTTGCGGCAATGGAACAGCAGGCGCATTTGCCCCGCAAGTATTAGAGCGCTGTGGTATTGAAGTCGTTCATATGGATACAGAGCTTGATCACTCGTTTCCAAACTATAATCCAAACCCGGAAGACATGGTGATGCTGCATGCAATGCGAGACCGGATCATGGAAGAAGGTGCTGATGTAGCGCTTGGTTTTGATGGTGACGGCGACCGTTGCGGCGTGGTTGATAATGAAGGCGAAGAAATTTTTGCAGACAAAGTGGGCGTGATGTTGGCGCGCGATATTTCTGCCGTTCATAATGGTGCGCAATTTGTAGCAGATGTAAAATCAACTGGCCTCTTTCTAACCGATCCGGTTTTGATGGAACAAGGTGCAAAAACAGATTATTGGAAAACTGGCCACTCCTACATTAAGCGCCGTGTTAATGAACTGGACGCGATGGCGGGGTTTGAAAAATCAGGCCACTTCTTCTTCAATGCGCCAATTGGCCGTGGCTATGATGATGGCATCGTCACTGCTCTAGCCGTATGTGATATGCTAGAACGTAACCCTGACAAATCAATGGCTGATCTGCGTCGTGCGCTGCCAGTAACATATGGCTCTCCTTCAATGTCACCGCATTGTGCGGACGAAACCAAATATGATGTGGTTGACCGCGTTGTGAAGCGCTTTGAAAAGATGCAAGCTGATGGTGAACAGGTTAGCGGACAAGCCATTCGCGACCTCGTAACGGTCAATGGTGTGCGGGTGGTAGCTGAAGATGGTACTTGGGGCCTTGTGCGTGCTTCTTCAAATGAACCGAAACTCGTGGTAGTGGTTGAAAGCCCTGTTTCAGAGGCTCGTAAAGTCGAGATGTTTGAAGCGGTTGATGCGATTTTGCGGGAGAATGAGGAAGTTGGCGAATATAATCAAAAGCTATAGCGAAAGCTTTGCGCTTGCCAACACATTCACGATTTCTCGTGGATCAAAAACCCATGCACATGTTGTAAGAGTTGAAATTACTGACGGTGAATTTACTGGCCAGGGCGAATGTGTGCCCTATGGCCGATATGGCGAAAGCGTTGAGAGTGTCCAGCAACAAATTGCTGAATTACCGCATGATATAACTCGTGACGCATTGCAAAAAACCTTAACCGCAGGAGCAGCACGCAATGCGGTGGATTGTGCTTTGTGGGATTTGGAAGCCAAACAAACCGCAAAATCCGTTTGGCAATTGGCTGGGCTAACAGAACCAGCACCGCTCACAACCGCTTATACGATTTCGCTTGATACACCGGAAGCCATGCGTGCAAGTGCGCGTGAAAATATGCACCGCCCGCTTTTGAAATTAAAGCTTGGCACGGTTGAGGATATGCCCCGCCTACATGCAGTTCGGGAAGGCGCGCCTGATTCTAAAATTATGGTAGATGCAAATGAGGGATGGTCGATTGAAACATTGCGAAGATTGCAACCAGCTTTGGAGAAAGTTGGTGTAGCACTTGTTGAGCAACCTCTTCCCGAACAAGAGGATGATGCATTAGCAAATGGTAATTTGAGCATGCCGCTTTGCGCCGATGAAAGTTCACATACGTCTGAAGGGTTAGATGAACTTCGCGAAAAATATGACGTGATCAATATTAAGCTGGATAAAACCGGCGGGCTAACCGAAGCTTTGAAGATGAAAGCAAAGGCGGAAAGTCTTGGCTTTGAAATATTTGTAGGCTGTATGGTGGGTTCATCGCTTGCGATGGCGCCCGCAATTTTGCTCGCACAGTATGCAAAATATGTTGACCTTGACGGCCCGCTCCTATTGGCGCAAGACAGGGATAATGGGCTTTATTATGAAGGCTCAATTATTCATCCACCCAAACCAGAATTATGGGGTTAGAAATGTCACGAATTGTCTATGTAAACGGCGAATTTGTAAAAGAAGAAGACGCGAAGGTTTCAATCTTTGACCGCGGATTTTTAATGGCAGACGCAGTCTATGAAGTTACCACCGTCGTTGATGGCAAACTCATCGATTATCCGGGCCATGTGGAACGTTTACATCGATCATTATTCGAGTTGGAGATGGACGCGCCACAATGGATTGATGATTTGCTTGAAATCCATCGCGAACTTGTCAAACGCAATGATCTAACAAATGGTCTAATTTACCTACAGGTTTCGCGCGGTGTTGCAGATCGTGATTTTGCCTATACTGCGGAAGGAACGCCAACCTCATTAGTTATGTTTACTCAGGCAAAAGACCCGCTTGAAAATGCGCTTGTTAAAAATGGGGCACGTGTGATTGTTGTGCCAGACCAGCGCTGGGGCAGACGAGATATCAAAACCACTCAGCTACTTTACCCAACCATGGCTAAGATGACGGCTAAAAAAGCAGGTTATGATGACGCGTGGATGGAAGAAGATGGGTTTATCACAGAAGGTACTTCAAATAACGTCTGGATTGTAACAAAAGACGGGAAGCTGATTACACGTCATCTTTCCCATTCCATTCTCCATGGCATTACACGCAAAGCGACCATTAGATGTGCGGAACTTCTGCAAATGGATGTGGAAGAGCGTCCATTTACGATAGATGAAGCACATGAGGCAGTAGAAGCATTTTTCACGTCTGCCTCTGCATTTGTCTGTCCGGTGATAGAAATCAACGGCGTTCCAGTTGGTGAAGGAAAACCAGGATCAATTGTGAAAAAACTGCGCGAAATTTACCTAGAAGAAGCCATGAAAGCTGCTATGTAATACCCTATCGACGTGCTAAACAGCGCGTGAATAGGGAGAATAAACCATGCCAACAAATGTACACCTGACCGGCCTTGCCAAAGATCTTGAAGCAAGGGCCGAAACAGGTAAGCCTATTCGCATTGGCCTTGTTGGGTGTGGTGAGATGGGTACTGATGTTGTTACCCGTACAGCGCATATGAAGGGGATTGAGGTTGCTGCAATTGCAGATCCAAATCCAGCAAATCCAAAGAAGGCGCTTGAAATTGCCTTTGGGTCAAAAGACCATGGGTTGGAAATGGCAACTGACGGCCAAATCACGTCTGCCATTGAACAAGGAAAAATTGCCCTGTCACAAGATTCAATGTTGGTCGCAGAAAACCCGCTGATTGATGTTGTGATTGATGCAACTGGTGTGCCTGCAGTGGGTGCTGAAATAGGCATTCATGCGATGGAGCATGGCAAGCACCTTACGATGATGAATGTGGAAGCGGATGTTTGCATCGGACCTTATCTGAAGTCAGAAGCTGAGCGCTTGGGTGTGGTCTATTCGCTTGGCGCTGGTGACGAACCATCATCATGCATGGAACTCATCGAGTTTGTTTCCGCCATGGGCCATGAAATTGTCTGCGCAGGCAAGGGCAAAAACAATCCGCTTAATTTCGACGCTGTGCCGGATGATTATGCGCAAGAAGCAGCTGCGCGAAACATGAATGTCCGTATGCTGGTTGAGTTTGTTGATGGCTCTAAAACCATGGTTGAAATGTGTGCAATTGCGAACGCTACTGGTCTGGTTCCTGACAAGGCCGGTATGCATGGACCATCGGCAACGATTGATCAGCTTTCTTCAACGCTTATTCCGGAGGCTGATGGCGGCGTACTTTCAAAAAGGGGTTGTGTGGATTTCTCCATCGGCAAAGGGGTTGCGCCGGGGGTATTCGTTATCGCCGATATGTCTCACCCGCGGATCACCGAGCGTATGGAAGATCTAAAAATGGGTAAGGGGCCATATTTTACATTCCATCGCCCATTCCATTTAACCTCGCTTGAAGTGCCGCTCACCTGCGCTCGCGCCGTTCTTTACGGCAAAGCTGACATGGTGCCATTATCAAAACCGGTGGCAGAAGTCTGCGCTGTTGCGAAAAAAGACTTGAGCGTAGGTGAAAGGTTAGATGCAATTGGCGAATACACTTATCGGGCATGGGTGATGACACGTGAAGAAGCTGTTTCGTCCAATGCGATACCATGTGGATTAATCGAAAATGGAACTGCGACAGCAGCTATTAAAAAGGGTGAGCTGATCACCTATGACAATGCAAAAGTAGCGGATGGTTCCAAAATTGCTGCATTACGCGCAAAACAGGATGAAATGGTCTCAAATTTAGCTTAATGCACACAAGCTGCATATAATTTGATCAATTTATCAGCTTGGTTCCTGCGACAGCTTGATCTATTGTGGGCAAGGATGTGATGCCCCATATCTGTGTTGTAGTAATTGTTGAAAGTTCGATGTCAGATTATGGCTGTTGATACTCCCTTATTAGATCAAATTAATATCCCAAGTGATTTGCGAGAATTGCAAGAAGAGCAACTCCCACAAGTAGCGGATGAATTGCGTACCGAATTAATTGATGCAGTTTCGCAAACTGGCGGGCATCTGGGCGCAGGCCTAGGTGTGGTTGAGTTAACGGTTGCCATTCATCACGTCTTCAATACACCAGATGATCGCTTAATCTGGGACGTGGGTCACCAATGTTATCCGCATAAAATACTGACAGGGCGCCGTGATCGCATTCGCACGCTGCGCCAAAAAGATGGTCTATCTGGTTTTACGAAACGCGCTGAAAGTGAATACGATCCGTTTGGCGCAGCCCACTCTTCAACCTCAATCTCTGCAGGTCTTGGCATGGCAGTTGGTCGCGAACTGAAAGAAGGCGATAACAATGTCATCTCCGTTATTGGCGATGGTTCGATGTCTGCAGGCATGGCATTTGAAGCACTTAATAATGCCGGCTCAATGGATGCGCGGTTGATTGTTATTCTAAACGATAATGATATGTCGATTGCCCCACCAACAGGCGCCATGAGTGCATATCTTGCACGCCTTGCAACCGGCCGCACTTATATGGGCATGCGTGAAATTGGCAAGAAAATGACTGCCTATCTTGGTAAAACGGTTGACCGTGCCATTACGCGCGCTGTTGAACATGCACGTGGTTATGTGACTGGCGGCACCATGTTTGAAGAGCTCGGCTTCTATCACATTGGGCCCGTTGATGGGCATGACCTCTCTACGCTTGTGCCGATCTTGAAGAATGTGAGGGATAACGCAAAAGGGCCAGTGTTAATTCATTGTATGACCCGCAAAGGTCATGGCTATGCACCTGCAGAAGCGTCAGCTGACAAATATCACGGTGTTTCAAAATTTGACGTGGTGACCGGCGCGCAGGCAAAAGCAACGCCTAACGCTCCATCTTATACAAAAGTATTTGGCGAAACGCTGGTACAAGAGGCGGAGCTTGATGACAAGATTGTTGGTATCACAGCCGCCATGCCATCTGGTACAGGGATTGATATATTTGGCAAAGCGTTTCCAGAACGAACCTTTGATGTGGGTATTGCCGAGCAACATGCTGTAACCTTTGCAGGTGGTCTTGCAACGGAAGGCTTCAAACCATTTACTGCCATTTATTCAACCTTCTTGCAGCGCGCGTATGATCAGGTCGTGCATGATATTTCCATCCAAAACCTACCGGTGCGGTTTGCAATTGACCGCGCAGGATTTGTGGGTGCCGATGGGCCAACCCATGCAGGCTCGTTTGACACAACCTATCTCGCAACACTTCCCAATTTTGTTGTGATGGCAGCTTCCGATGAAGCAGAGCTTAAACACATGGTGCGCACTGCTGGCGAATATACTGAAGGGCCAATATCCTTCCGTTATCCGCGGGGTGAAGGTGTTGGCATTGATATGCCTGAGCGCGGTGAGCTGCTTGAAATCGGCAAAGGGCGCATTGTCAAAGAAGGTACGCGTGTTGCGATATTGTCGTTCGGCACACGCTTAAATGAAAGCATGTTGGCAGCAGAAGAGTTAGAAGGCTTTGGCCTTTCAACAACGGTTGCAGATGCCCGGTTCGCTAAGCCACTTGATACGAACCTTATTGACCAATTGGCCGCAAATCATGAAGTTTTAATCACGGTTGAAGAAGGCTCCGTGGGCGGTTTTGGTTCTCACGTTGCACAATATGTTGCCCAATCCGGCGCACTTGATAATGGCATGCTGCGGTTTAGAAGCATCTTCATGCCGGACATCTACATGGATCAATCAAGCCCAAATGATATGAATGAAGTGGCTGGCATCAACCGTGGTGGTATTGTTGAAACGGTCTTTGCCGCACTTGGTAAAGAATTGCAGGAAGCGAATATCAAGGCCTGACTATTTCAGCAATGACTTTAATTCTAAGTTCATATCGCCTGCTTGTTCTGGCGTGATGTTCTTGCCTGCTTCAAGCATTTTTTTACCGACCATATATGTGCGCGGATCATTCATCGCATCCACCGCCAATAAAGTATCACCGGAATAGTAGAAATGTGAAATGCCACCTTTGCGTTCACTGGGACGAACTATAACATTATCATAGCCTCTGTTTAGTCCAGCAATTTGCAGCTTCACATCATACTGATCAGACCAAAACCAGGGATAGGGTGCATATGAGCGTTGTTCGCCTGCAATATTATCAGCAGCACATTCGGCCTGATCAATTGCATTTTGCACGGATTCCAGACGTGTAAGTTCGCCCTTATATTGGAATGCAGCGCAGTCACCTGCCGCATAAATGTCCGGGTTTGATGTTTGGCAATGTTCATTGACAACAATGCCGCCATCGACAGTCAATCCAATTTCACTTGCCAGTTCTGCATTTGGAATAATGCCAATTCCCACAAGCACAAAATCGGTTTCAATGCGCTTCCCGTCCGCCAATATGACAGCACTGACCTTGCCATCTGTCTCTTCAAAATGATCAAGCCCGGTTCCCTCGATGATTTCAACACCGTGGCTTTGGTGGAGGTTTCGAAACCAGTCGGATGTTTCTTTACAGGCGACGCGTTGCAAAATTCGGTCTGCAGCTTCTATGAGCGTAACAGATAAGCCTAATTTTGCACAAACAGCCGCTGCTTCTAATCCAATATACCCGCCACCGACGATAACTACTTTTTTCTCGGTTTTGAGTTTTTGCGAAATTGCATCGGCATCCTCAAGACTTCTTAACACAAGAACCCCAGAGATATTTCCACCAATTGCTTTCGGCAAGTGCCGGGCTCTAGAGCCTGTTGCAAAGACTAGCTTATGCCAATTTCGGCTCTCATTATCACTTGTTTGGATGGTTTTGCTTTGAGCGTCAATCTGCTCAACACGACTAGCCGTTATGCACGTAATGTTATTTTGGGCATACCAGTCACTAGCGCGTAACATTAACTGCTCGACGGACATCTCACCTGTGGCATATTTCTTGGAAAGTGGAGGCCGTTGATAGGGCAAAGCGGCCTCTTCTCCGATCATTGTGATCGTGCTTATCTGATCTATTTTGCGAAGGCGTGCTGCAAATGAAGTTGCTGCCTGGCCAGTTCCAACTACAATAATATTTTCACTCATAATAAATCCATCAATGAATATGCTTGCTTTATAATGAAAACTGTTAAGTGATGCACCAATAAACTTTTAATGAGTACGGTTGTGGAATCTCAAAAAGCGCCATAACATCAGCATAAATACAAAGTGCTTTTTTATTTTGCACAATCTGGTCATGCAAAAATACACATCGCGTAATTTTGAATAGTGTGCGAAGGTTCATAAATGAACAATTGTTTTTTTGCTTGGTATTAAAATGATGAAGTTCAATCTTTGACATTCGATAATGAGTGCGAAGATATTTGGAGGAGATATTGTAATGGCTAAAGGCGATAATTCGTCTGGAGCAAAATTGTTGGAAACGTTCCCGCAATATTTGCAACTCAATGCTAAAAGATTCGCAAGTAGACCTGCCTTCCGTCACAAGGATTATGGTATTTGGCAAACTTGGAACTGGGCGCAAGTCCATGATGAAGTGCGCGCCTATTCTTTGGGACTAAAAAAACTCGGCCTTAAGCGTGGTGAAAAGGTTGCAATCATTGGTCAGAACCGCCCGCGTTTGTATTGGACCTTTTGTGCTGTTCAGGCCATTGGCGGCGTACCGGTTCCGGTTTATGCAGATTCTGTTGCTGAAGAAATGTCCTATGTGCTTGAGCATGCGGAAGTGACGGTCGCTGTTTGTCAGGATCAGGAGCAGGTCGACAAAATTCTCTCCATTGGGGACAATCTAAAAAAGCTAAAACATACCATTTTTGATGAACATCGCGGCGTTGGCGATTACGACATGAAAAACCTGCATTCGATTGATGCAGTCCAGGATATGGGTCGTGCGGTGATGGCCGACAAGGGCGAGGAAGTCTGGCAAAAAGACATCGACAAATTAAAAGGCGGCGATGTTGCTGTGATGCTTTATACATCCGGTACGACAGGCCGTCCGAAGGGCGTGATGCTGTCGTTTGATAATCTGGTTAAATCAGCCATCAACGCCAATGAATTTGATAATCTGGACGAAACCCACGAGATCGTGGCTTATTTGCCGCTTGCATGGGTAGGTGACCACGTTTTCTCTTATGCACAAGCCTATACGTCTGGTTATTGTGTCTGTTGCCCCGAAAGTCAGGAAACAGCAGACCATGATCGCTTGGAAATTGCGCCGACTTATTTCTTCGCGCCACCACGTGTGTTTGAAACACTTTTGACCAACATCAATGTGCGCATGGAAGATGCTGGCAAGTTAAAGCAAAAAATGTTTGCTTACTTCATGAAGCATGCCAATAAAGTTGGTGAGAATATTTTGAATGGTGCCTCGGTATCTCCAATTGATCGCTTGAAATATATGCTTGGCGATTTCTTCGTTTATGGTCCGTTGAAAAACCGGTTAGGTATGACCAAGGTGAAAGTCGGTTACACAGCGGGTGAAGCGATTGGTCCGGAAATTTTTAGCTTCTATCGTTCGCTTGGATTGAACCTGAAACAGCTTTACGGTCAGACAGAAGCAACCGTTTATATCTCCGCGCAGCCGGATGGTGAAATCAGAGCCGACACAGTTGGCACACCTTCGCCGGACGTTGAAATTGATATCGCCAAAAACGGCGAAGTGCTTTACCGCTCGCCGGGTGTATTTGTCGGGTATTATAAAAATGACAAGGCGACCAAGGAAACAAAAACCAAGGGTGGCTGGGTAAAAACCGGTGATGCTGGTTTTATCGATAATGAAGGGCATTTGCGCATTATCGACCGTGCCAAGGATGTTGGTAAGCTGAAAGATGGAAGTCTTTTCGCACCGAAATATATCGAAAATAAATTGAAATTCTTCTCTAATATCAAGGAAGCCGTCGCCTTTGGTGATGGGCGCGATAAGTGCTGTGTTTTCTTGAATATCGATTTGACCTCTGTCGGCAATTGGGCAGAGCGTAACAATATCTCCTATGCTTCTTATCAGGAGCTTACCCAACACCCGGAAGTCATTAAAATGATGGGAGATCATGTAAGTGAAGTTAACAAAGCGCTGGCTGGTGAAGACATGATGGCCGGCTCGCAGATTTCACGCTTCCTTGTTCTGCACAAAGAACTGGATCCAGATGATGGTGAAATGACGCGCACAATGAAAGTGCGTCGTCCATTTATTGCAGATCGCTATGGCGAACTGATTGAATCTCTTTATGATGGATCAACTGATAAGTTTATTGAAACGGAAGTTGTCTTTGAAGATGGCCGTAAGGGTAATATTTCTGCGACCGTTGCTATTCAGGATGCAGATATGTTTGCACCTCAATCCATGAAGGAGGCTGCAGAATGAATGCGCATGACACGTCATTACACGGTGCAAAAGACGATGGCATTAAGCCCGGTGAAACATTTCTAAACGTTGATAATATCTCCCTTTCATTCGGTGGTGTTAAGGCGATTACCGATGTTTCCTTTGATATTCTTAAAGGTGAAATAAGAGCGATTATTGGCCCAAATGGTGCTGGCAAAACCTCCATGTTGAACGTCATTAATGGTTTCTATCATCCGCAGGAAGGCACTATTACATTCCGCGGTGAGAAGCGTCGCAAAATGCGCCCCTATCAGGCAGCAACCAGTGGCATCTCGCGAACCTTTCAGAACGTGGCGCTTTTTGCGGGCATGTCGACGCTCGATAATATTATGGCTGGGCGCACCCTGAAGATGAACAAGAATTTCTTCTGGCAAATGTGGCGTTATGGTCCTGCCTTAAACGAAGAGATTGAGCATCGTAAAGTGGTGGAAGAGGTTATTGATTTCCTAGAAATCGAAGCCATTCGCAAAGAGCCGGTTGGCACGCTTCCATACGGTCTCCAAAAACGGGTTGAACTTGGGCGCGCATTGGCTGCAGAACCAGATTTGCTGCTTCTCGATGAACCAATGGCAGGCATGAATCTCGAAGAAAAAGAAGACATGAGCCGTTTCATCATTGAGGTGAACCAGCAATATGGCACTACGATCGCGCTTATTGAACATGATATGGGTGTCGTGATGGATCTGGCTGATCGGGTCATGGTGCTCGATTAT
>CAZXZQ010000034.1:0-14246 GCA_964645215.1 uncultured Rhizobiaceae bacterium
ATGATGGGTATTCCCATTCTTGTTTCACGCTCTGGCTTTACTGCGGCAGGTGTAGAGCTTGCCAAGCAAGCAGGCCTTACTCTAATTGGCCGCGCGCGTGGCAAACGTTTCATTGCATTGTGTGGCCATGAGCGCATTGATTTCGATCTTGATCCAGCAACAATTAAAGATGAAGACAAGAAACATGATCGCAAAGGCGGTCAGGATGAATAAAGTTCTCGGTGTCATTCTGGCCGGTGGTCTTTCACGGCGTATGGGCGGGGAAGAAAAAAGCCTCATGAAGCTTGGTGGCAATACACCCATTGAAATGGTAAAAGCTCGTCTTGCGCGTCAAGTGGAGCAGATCATTCTAAACGCGAACGGTGATGCCAGCCGTTTTGAATTTCTCAACTTGCCAGTGGTTAGAGATACGGTGGATGGATTTGTAGGCCCTCTCGCTGGCATCCTTACAGGCATGCGTTGGGTTGAAGAAAATTCTGATCATACGCATGTTATTACTGCAGCAGCCGATACACCGTTTTTTCCTGATAATTACGTCGACAAAATGCTGAATATGGAAGCCGAGATTGTGCTTGCCGCATCGAATGGTAGACGACATCCTGTGTTCGGGCTTTGGCCTATCACACTTGCAGATGCATTGGAGCATTTTTTAGTCGAAGAACAGAACCGCAAAGTCATGCTTTTTGTCCAACGTTATAAGAATGCAATTGTAGATTTTCCAAACAGCACAAATGACGAAGACCCCTTCTTTAATGTTAATACGCCGGATGATATGAGTGTCGCCGAAAAAATTGCAGCGAGGACACCATGATCGGGCAAAAATGTTTTGGAATTGCGGGTTGGAAAAACGCTGGCAAGACATCGCTTGTGAGCGGCTTGGTTAGCGAGATGCGCGGGCGCGGGCTTTCTATCTCAACCATCAAACATGCGCATCATACATTCGATCTCGACGCGCCCAATACGGACAGCTTTAAACATCGAGAGGCAGGTGCTGGTGAGGTACTACTTGTATCGAAAAATCGATGGGCTATCCAACATGAATTGCGTGGCGCTGATGAACCTTCTTTTGAAGAAATGCTTGCGAAACTTTCTCCCTGTGATCTTGTTCTTGTTGAAGGTTATAAAGGCGAGCCTATTCCAAAACTTGAGATTATCGGCCCTGACACGAAGCACGATCCGCTTTGGAAAACAAATGATACGATTAAAGCGATAGCGTGTGATAAGCCAATAAACGGCTGCGACCTACCCCAGTTTAAGCGCTTGCAAACATCTGAAATTGCAGACTTTATTCTGAATTTTTGTGGAGTTTCGTAAAATGGCGCTGTTGGATGATTGCTTTCTTCACGATAAGGATCGCATGAAACATGGCGAAGCGATCAAACTATTGCGCTCGCGCATGGATGTGATCGCAAGCACAGAAATTGTTCACTTAAGAGAAGCAACCAATCGCATTCTGGCAACAGACATTATTGCGCCCCGCAATATTCCAGCTTTTGATAATACTGCGGTTGATGGTTATGCGTTTGCGTTTGCAGATCACGATACAACCGGGGGGTTCTTTCCACTTTCTGCACGCATTGCTGCGGGTGATACAGACGAAATTGAACTGCCCGGATTTTCTGCCGCGCGGATTTTTACTGGTGCAAAAATGCCCCAAGGGGCAGACACGATTGCCATGCAGGAAGATTGTGAAATTCATGAACAAGATGGCACAAAATTTGTTGTTATTCCTGCAGGTTTAAAGCTTGGTGCAAACTGTCGAAAAGCAGGTGAGGATGTTGCAGCAGATGAGACCATTGCAAAGGCTGGGCAAACTTTAAGACCGCAAGATATTGCAGCGATTGCCTCAACTGGGTTCGCTGAAATTGAAGTCTATAAACCATTGCGTATTGGTCTTCTCTCTAGCGGTAATGAAATCCTGCGCCCGGGCCAATCATTCGAACAAGGCAAGGTGTATGATGCCAATCACTTTATGCTGCAGGGTTTGTTGGAAACTGGGCCGGTTGAAATCTCAGATTTAGGCGTCTGCCCCGATGAAAAAGCAAGCGTGCAATCGCTACTTGTCGATGCTGCACAAAGCCATGATGTAATCATTTCCACCGGCGGCGCATCACGAGGTGAAGAAGACTATTTTGTTGAAGCACTGGATGAGCTTGGCAAGTGCCATCTTTGGCAACTTGCTGTGAAGCCTGGTCGCCCAATGAGCTTCGGTCAAATTGATAATACAGTCTGCTTTACCCTGCCCGGCAATCCAGTCGCGGCATTTGTTTGTTTTTTGCTTTATGTGAAGCCATCAATAAATGTACTTGGCGGTGGCGAATGGATTGAACCGAAGCGGTATGCCATTCCTGCCAATTTTATGATCAAATCAAAACCAGATCGCCGTGAGTTCCTACGCGGGTTTCTTGAAGAGAATAACGGCAAGCAAGTCGCGCAAAAATATGACCGTGATGGCTCCGGTTTAATAAGTGGACTACGTGCTGCCAGTGGTTTGATTGAAATACCGGAGGATTGCATATCCGTATCGCAAGGCGAGTTTGTATACTTTATCCCCTTCTCCGAGTTTGGCATTTTGAACAGTTAGTGTAACAATAAAATCTATGGGCATTTCATTACCATATTGGCTTTTTATTCTGCTTTGCATCTTTGCGGTGGTCGGCGTAATTGATCGCATTTTTGCCCCCAGTGTTCGATGGTTTTTCAGACGCCGCATGAACAAAGCCATTGTTAAGCTCAACACAAAGTTAGCAACGCACATTCAACCCTTCAAGCTAACGCGCAAACAAACGCTGGTTGATCAACTTATGTATGATCCGCAAATCATAAAAGCGGCAGAGAAAATTGCAAAAGAAGATGACACGCCCATCGCAGTTGTGATGGAACGTGCAGAGCGTTATGCACGTGAGATTGTGCCGTCTTTCTCACCACTTACATATTTTGGCATCGGCACGCGGTTTTCTAAGCTTGTTTCTATGTTTGTTTACCGCGTGCGCCTTGGCTTTCTGGATGATGAAAACCTGAGTAAGATTGACCCTGATGCTTCCGTTATCTTTGTGATGAACCATCGCTCCAACATGGATTATATTTTGGTGACTCACCTAGCTTCTGCTCGCACAACCCTCTCCTATGCTGTGGGTGAATGGGCGAATGTCTGGGGCTTGAGAAGCGTCATTCGCGCAATGGGAGCCTACTTCATTCGCCGTAAATCAAACAATGAGTTATACCGCAAAGTTTTGGCGCGTTATGTTGCAAAAGCCACCAGCGAAGGCGTTCCGCAAGCTGTCTTCCCTGAAGGGGGCTTAAGCAGAGATGGCAAACTCGCACCTGCTAAACTTGGCCTATTCAGCTATATGTTGAGTGATTATAATTCTAACACAAGCCGTGACATTGTTTTCGTACCTGTCGGTATAAACTATGACCGCGTTGTGGAAGACCGCATATTAACGCGTAAGCTTGAACAAGAATATTCAGGGCGTGATTTTAGTGTCAACGCTTCTAAAACACTCGGATTTGCAGGAACTTTGTTATGGCGCAGGTTGACGGGAAAATTGTTCCGCTATGGCTATGCCTGTGTGAGTTTCGGCAAGCCTGTTTCAATCAAAGACTACCTTAAGAAGAACCGCATTATTTACGAAAACCTGAACGAACAAAAGCGCTTTAAACTAATCGCAACATTGGGCGATGAATTGCTTGAAAAAGTGGGGGAAGTCGTCCCTGTTTTACCGGTTGCATTGGTTGCATCTATATTTGCAAACACACGCAAGAAATCACTTTCAGATATTGAGCTTAAATCCAAAGTGTTTGAGCTGGCTTCTGATTTTGAACAGCGTGGCGTGCATGTTCATATTCCACGTGATGATTTGGATTACGCCCTTAATGCGGGAAAGCGTATGTTGCTCATGCGCCATATCATTGAAGAACAGGACGGAGCATACAAAGTGAACACAGATGAAAAAATTCTACTGCACTATTATGCAAATTCCATCGCGCATTTAATCAAGAAATAATCATTCTGCAACAATTGAATAAGTGGCGCTTGAGCCATCAATGCTGTTCAAATCTCCAGGTTTTTCAAACAGTGTAAATTTCAACTGATAAAGCCCTGGTTTGTCGCCAGTTACATATACAACCTGCATTACCGCGCCGCCAATTTGCTGACCCGCGCGCGGATGAAAATTTTCTGTATGGCTTGAGAGAAAAGGCTTGTCTTTGACAATTGGAGATACGACCTGATCGTCCTTCGCACCTTCAGGAATTTTTGAAGATACCCCACCCAGCACAATGTCTTTTTGTGGATCAAGCAAGCCATCACCATCACGGTCCTGAATAATCAGTCCTGCATTAAACCGGGAAAGTTTGGGTGGTACGCGAAGCCCAAGACCTGCAAGTTGTTGTGGCGAGAGTACGCCAGTATTCAGTATACCCTTATTCTCAAGGCCTTTGTTTTTTGCATATAAAATGAGTGGCAGTGGCAATGTGTTTTCAGCAGCACCAATAATACCGCCGCGCTTAATACGTTGCCAATTATGATTGCGTTGATCACGAGTAACATTGGTTAGAAATATCTGCGGACGAGGTTCCTTCAAGAATGATACGCTCTCGCTTCCTTGCGCAATCACCCTACCCTTTTCATCTTTGACGCGCACTTCAACTTGGCCCTCAGCTCCGCGCGAAACAAATGCACTGTTCCGCCCAATATGAATTATCTTAATACCCCTTTGCGGGAGCGGATCTTGCGCAGCACCTTTGGCTAACGACCGCAATTGATTTGCGTTACGACCAGTACCATCACTTGTTGTGATTTTAAATGTGTTTTGATTGTCACCTTCTGAAACCACCAACCCAAGCGGGCCAGCCGGTAGGCCTTGTTGCGGCGCCCCCGCAACCAAGATCAACGCTTTATCGTCTAGTGGAATATTGGGATCACGTTGAAAACCTGACACCAGCTCAATCTCAATACTACCCTTTGGAGGAATGCCCATGCCAAGCACTGCAGGATCCATGAAGGCAAGACCTTTCACTGCCTTACTTTGCAAATGCACATTAATTGCCGCTCGCTCGCCATCTACAATGCCGTTGGGTGCAACTGGCGCACTGGTAACCGCACTTACTATGCCATCTGCATTTGCAAATGAAATAAGACTAAAAAAGCCAAGAAGGAAAGCAACGGCTGACCTGATCATCATTATTTGAAACTCCATATGCCCTTGGCATCGCGCGTGTATTCATCGCGGTTTGTTGTCATGGGTATGAATATGGAGTTAGCCCATTTATTTGCAAAATCACGATAGTGTGCAGACATCACATTTCCGCTCTGCCCTGTAGATTGTATAAAGACGGACTTATCTAAATCGCCAAGATCATAAATCCCTCGATACGCTGCGCCATGCCGATTTCTGTAAGGCCCCTCTTTACCAAAATTAGTTTGGCCACGATGAAGTGTGTATGGTCCACCACCGGTTGGAACTTGAATGGTGAAAAACTGTGACAACGGTGCAATTTTTGAAAAAGGATTATGCTCAGCATAGAGTTGATGCGCTTCGCCATATTGCCATTTCTGCCAATCAGCGCCTTGGGTTTCTTCTATCTCATCCATAGCTTTTTCAAGCGAAGTAACAAGCAATTGCCCGCACTCTATCAGCTCAGAGGCTTGTTGACTTCCGCACCATTGACGTGAAGTACCTTTTTCAAGAATGTTGATAATTGGATCAATGCTGCCTCTTGCAAATTGTTCATAAATTTCATCCCCCATATCATCCTTGAGAAGATCACGATGGAAATGCCTAAACCACGCCATTGCGATAAGAGGCTCAGCCTTACTCGCTTGCATTTTACCGTCCCACGCATTGAACATGTTTAGGATATCGCCTGTTTTGCCCGCACCACTTTTAATGTAGTTTTGCGCGATATTAATGAACCGCTTCAAAGCTTGCGAATTATCATCCGCCATAACAGCCATTGATTGCTCAATCGACTGTTTTTCAGTCGCTTCGTAAATTAGTTCCTCCGCACGTGCTTGGCGATAATGCGAGGCCCAATCATACGTTATGTGGTGAGGATATTCCGGTTTGAAAAACTTTGCATTTGCCGTTGTAAGGGCGCCATTCTCCGGATTTACAAATTTAGGAACATCCGCAGAAGATAAAAATCCCTGCCATTGATATTGAGGTAACCAACCTGGCACGGGTGCACGGCCCTTGATGATATTGTTTGCATGCCGTAGCGGCACTCGGGCTGGCGTTGCCAAACCAATATTGCCTTCCACATCTGCAATCACAACCGATTGCATGGGCGAAACAGCCTTATCCAATGCCTTCGTATATTCACCAACTGTATTTGCGAGGCCAGAATTAAAAAGTGCCTCCACGGTTGTGTCGTCACTAGCAAGGCCGGTCCAGCTCAAAGCCGCAACATGCCCTTCAGGCAAATAGCTTTTTATGTTTCTAAATCCATCAGGTAAAACTGGCCCATGACGCGTTACCATACGCTTTACGATTTTATCTTCACCGCCGCTAACTTTAATGATGACATCCTCAACTTCAAAATTCTGCCAGCCATTTTCAGTACGGTATTGAAGTGGGTTCTCAGGATTAAGTTGTTCAAGAAAAATGTCCTGTGCATCTAAGTTTGTTGTTGTCAGCCCCCATGCAACTTTATTACTACGCCCTGAAAGAATAAACGGTGTTCCTGCAATGCCACCACCAATCAAGTGGCGCTGTTCACCATTATGTTTGAAACTCATATGCGCCAAATAAAATACGGCAGGTGCTGTGAGACCCAAATGTGGGTCATTGGCAAGTATTGGCTTTCCTGAAATTGTTTTATCACCCGAAACCACCCAATTGTTTGATGCCGATCTTCCTGTAGGGAAAAGCATATTGAATGGTTCAATATCATCTAGGTTTGCTTTTTTGTCGTTTGAATACCCATAGAATGCATTTAAATCTGGCAAGGGCGGCGGATTATCACGCGGACTATACGGCATAACATCTTCAATCTCGCGCGGCGAAAACCCTTTCGAGGCAAGCGCTAAACGTTTGATCTCTGATCCCATGTTTTTACTGAGGTTTAAACCCATAACTTTTAAGATCAGGATAGAGTTCCAAGCTTCCCATTTCTCTGGTTTATGACTTAAAACAATAAACTCAACCGGCAAGGATGGTTCTAAAAAACTGGTTTTGCGCCCCATAAAGGTATTCACACCGCTTGCATAAGCCTCTAATGCAGATTGAGTTTGAGCGCTTAGTTTTTGAAAGGATGCTTGCGCACCTGTTTCCATGTCAATCGTTCGAAGGAAAACATCTGTATCAACAGTGGCGTCACCAAATACTTCTGACAACCGGCCCTGCCCAACTCGGCGCAAGAACTCCATTTGCCAAAGGCGCTCACTTGCATGAACATATCCAAGTGCACGGTAAGCGTCTTCAATTGTCTCCCCTTCAATATGAGGAACGGCATGTTTATCAAACACGACAGTCGTGGGTGCCTGCATTTCTGCAAAAGCAATGTCTTGATTATCTTTAGGCACTGTATTTAAAAGAATTGCATAGCCAGCGAGTGAAATAAATATGACGCAAAGCACCAAAAACAATGACAGTTTTATTGCCCAGCTAAACATTTTACGCATTGCTTTTTTCATCCACCCTTATAGTTTAATACACTGATATCAAAGCACAGATGATAAGGAAATCAAAATGGCGAGCGTTGCATTTATCGGTTTAGGCGTAATGGGGTATCCTATGGCAGGACATATTGCAAAAGCAGGCCATGAGGTATGTGTTTATAACCGCACACAAGCCAAATCTGAAGCTTGGGTAAAAGAATTTGGCGGTAAATCCGCGGCCACACCAAAGGAAGCAGCAGCCAACTGTGATTTTGTGTTTTGTTGCGTGGGCAATGACCAAGATTTACGCAGTGTTACGCTGGGTGACGATGGTGCTTTTCATTCCGTAAAAGAAGGCGCTGTATTCGTTGATAACACAACCGCATCTGCTGAAATAGCACGTGAACTTGCGCAAGCTGCTGCTGAAAAGAATTTTGATTTTCTCGACGCACCTGTGTCCGGCGGACAAGCAGGCGCGGAAAATGGCATTCTAACCGTAATGATTGGTGGCGATGAAGCCATTTACGAAAAAGCAAAACCTGTCATTGATTGTTATGCGCGCATGGTTGGTCTTATGGGACCATCCGGCAGCGGTCAGCTCACAAAAATGGTCAATCAGATTTGTATTGCGGGCCTTGTTCAAGGTTTATCAGAAGGTGTTCACTTCGCGCAAGAAGCTGGTCTTGACGTTGAAGCTGTCATGGGTGTTATTTCTAAGGGTGCAGCACAATCTTGGCAAATGGAAAACCGATGGGAAACCATGGATAAAGGCGAATACGAACACGGCTTTGCAGTAGACTGGATGCGCAAGGATTTATCAATTGTATTGAACGAAGCACGCGCCAATGGTGCTCGCCTACCGGTAACAGCCGTGGTAGATCAGTTTTATGGTGAAGTTCAAAAGATGGGTGGTAACCGCTGGGACACATCGAGCCTATTGGCACGATTAAAAAATTCTGGGTAAGCACCTCTCACCCAGAGTTTAATTGTCTTTTAAAACTAGCCTGCTTTTTTACCCAAGCCCAGAGTTTTAGCGAGTTTTGACCGTCTAACGGAATAAGCAGGCGAAACCATCGGGTAGTCATGAGGCAAATCCCATTTAGCGCGGTACTCTGCTGGTGTCATGCCGTATTTAACGCGTAAATGGCGTTTCATAGATTTGAATCTTAGGCCATCTTCCAAGCAAATGATGTAGTCATCATTGAGAGATTTCTTAATCGGAACAGCTGGCTTTTGATCAACATTAGATTTCGGACTACTGGAGCCAGATAATTCCATCAAAGTTGAAGATACATTATCAATTAACGATGGTAATTCTTCCGTACTAACATTGTTGTTTGATACATATGCAGCAACTATTTGCGACGAAAAATGCACGACCTCAGCATCAAATGAATCATTTTTGTCTGGTATATTATCCATAAATCTATAACCCGGGCTATATTTGGTGACTGCATTACATAGAAAATGCCCGGAAAGGCCAGTTAGAAATATTTATGCAAGAATGTGCGATTAGAAAATCTAATTCAGCGCTTAGCAGAATTTGAGGGAAAACTTACAACAACTTCCTCAGCGTATTTAGCGTCGAGTATTTTAAGAACCTCTCGCCAAAAAAGACATTTAGAAATATCGTTCTTTTCAATTGCTTCATATGCTTGGCAAGAAGCCTGAAACAGCGCCCCTGCTTTATATTCTGATCTTAGTTTATCAGCAGCAATCTTTGGGTCAAGCTCGCTGATGTCAAACATTTTTGGGTCGCTGTGATTGCACACCAATCAAACTACAGCAAACAATAACGATCACCGCACCAATCATACTATAGGTTTCAAGCACCTCACCGTTTGTTAAAAGCAACATTGTTGATGTTATTGGTGTCAAAAATGCCATGAGTGCAGTTCTCCCGCTTGGATCTTTTTGCATGGCTAAAGACCAGAATAAATATCCCAGCCCCATTGGGCCGACGCCTAAGTACAAACCTGCAAGTAATGGGCCTAACGCCCCCCAATGTGAGGCTCCAAAGAAACACCACAAGGCTGTTATTATAAGGCCTAAACCTGAAGCAGGCAATAAAATGTCATTCACATTGATAGATGTTCGGCCAATCCCGCAACTGTAGATCGCCATGCATAATGCAGATATAGCAGCTGTCACAAATCCTGAAAGGCCTACGGAAATATTCATGCTTGCAAGCTGGTCACCTCCAATAACCATTACGGCACCAATAAATCCAAAAACGGCCAGTAATAGAAGTGATATTGGACGAAGTGCATCGCCAATTACGACGATGAAAACCGCAGCAATAAGCGGCCATGCATAAGCAATTATATTAACTTCAGTTATGGGGCCTGCGGCAAATGCTAAATATTGAAAGATCATGGTGCCCGGCAAACCAATAATGCCTAATATCCATGCAACCCGAGTAAGCTTAAATTGGCGATGCAATTCTCGTCTGCTTAAAGCAATTAAGAAAAATACGAGAAAAGCACCTAAAAATTGGAGAAACTGCACTTGCTCTACAGGCAAAATCTGCAAGACATACTTTGCGACTAGCGCATTGGTTGACCACAGTGCAATTGCCGATAAAGCAAGTAGTAACGCCATTAGAAACTTCTACCAGCTGGTTCTGACTGACTGGTCAAATTTCTCGGGTGCAACTTCTCTATGGCTCACACGACTGCTCTCAAAATTCCTATACGCTGGAAGTTGATTTGCCCAAACATCTTCCGCCATTTCCTTAACCCATTCATCTTGCTGATCTGTATCGGCTGCCAAATAGAACATGCGATTATCATCAATGAATGAACGCTCAACGGATCTTGAATTTAATACCAGCGTCAAACGATGTCCATATTTTATAGGTGCTGTACGATGCAGAATACCATGGAACTGACCAAGCGTACTATAGCCCATTTTATGTGGCATGGTTAGAATTTTGCTTGGTTCCGGTGTTTTACCAGCATCCGTTATTGATTTGCCTATCTCACAATTTCCAAGATAAATCTCAAGCTCTCCACCGATGATAGGGTCACTAATATCAAGCGGAATAAGTTCGGTCACAGGAACGCCGTCACAGTGCCAATCAACAGTACCATCTTTTTCCTGTGGCCCCATATATGTCACGGTTGACCCAACAATTGATAATGGGTAAGGCTCCAATTTTGTGCCAGCATAGTCACTTAACCGCTCAAGACGAGACTTATCATGAACTAACTCATTGATTTCTGGGATAAAACGATCAGCCCCTGTTATAAATGTTAAATCAAGATGCTTTTGCTGAGCTTCTTGATCCTTTAATTCCAGAGCTTTTACTTTTATCGCTTCCAACAGTTCAGGATCGTATCCATGATTGAACTGAACAGCACCAAGATCAGAGATCTTCCAAGACGTGTCGTGCCCCACAATTGCTTCTCGTGTGATTGATTGCCGAACAAGATTAGTGTGATTTACATTCATAATACTCTCCTAAGCAGATAATTAACAACGAAAACTAATAATTAGTGATGACAAATAGATTTAAATAAGTAAAATTAATAATTCTAGGCCCTGAATTAGAAAGACTTATTCAAAATGCGTAACCTTAGGGATTTAAATTTGAACTCGCTTCGTGCAGTTGAAAGTGCTGCTCGTACTGGTAGTTTTGTCCGTGCTGCAGAAGAGCAACTGTTAACACCATCAGCGATCTCCCAGCGCGTGAAAAACCTTGAAGATCAACTGCGCTTTAAGATCTTTAATCGTCGAAATAACTCGGTAATCTTGACAACAGAAGGCGATATTTTTGTAGCGCATGTACGCGAAGCGCTTGATACAATATTGAGTGCCGGCCTTGAAGCAAGATCGATTGACCGCGAGGGAACATTAAAAATCTGCGCATTGCCTACGTTTACCGTCAGATGGCTTCTTCATAGATTAAAGGGCTTTGAGGCACATTTTCCTAAAACACGCTTAAGTCTGTCTAATTCATATACTTCGCCAAATTTTGATAAAGAAGATTTTGATTTAGATATTCGTTACGGCAATGGTGATTTTCCAGGTCTGGAAAGTAGTCTTCTGTTTCAAGAAGAACTTACGCCTGTTTGTGCACCGTCTCTCATTTCAGATAGATTTCCAAAAGGAATAAATAACCTTCAACCGAATGATTTGCAGTTTTCAACATTGCTTCATTCCGCAACCTGTACAATGAATTGGCAATATTGGCTTGAGCAAAACAGCGCGCAGGAAGTACTTGAAAAAGCTCCAAGCACGTATCTTGATAGCTGTATGCTATCTTATGAAGCCGCAAATGCAGGCTTAGGGTTTGCTATCGCAAATTGTGCTTATATGATGGAAGAAATTGCATCTGAAAAACTGGTAGCTCCTTTCCGCTCATCTCTAAAATCTGGATTTGGCTGGTATATTGTTTATCCAAAAGCACATGCCAAATTAGAGCGCGTGCAGCAATTTAGAGATTGGGTAACGGAACAAGCAAACCAGTCTCAGTCGCAATGTGAAACGATATTTGAAGCGCATCGCAAGCATTAAGTAGTTAATGCTTTTTGCTTAAGCCAAGAACGTAAATTATCAACGATCGATAGAAATATACTCGAGCGGTAATTGTGTCGTATCTTTGATACGCTCCATTGCGAAAGCGCTTGATACATTTTCAATATCAATTTGTGAGACGAGTTTTTTATAAAAAATATCATAGGCATTGATATCAGGCACCACGACTTTAAGTAGATAATCAATCTCGCCACTCATGCGATAAAATCCGGCAACTTCAGAAAATTTTGTAATCACTTCCGCAAACCGCTTTAACCATTCTTCATTGTGCTGATCTGTTTTAATGGAAACAAAGACGGTGACATCTGCATTGACCTTGCGCGGGTCAAGAATTGCAACTCGCTTCAGAATGACTTTGTCTTCTTCCAGCTTTTGAATACGGCGCCAGCATGGCGTTGTAGAAAGACCAACTTTACGTGCAATATCTGCAACTGGCAGAGTTGCATCTTCTTGTAAAATTGCCAAAATTGCCCGGTCTGTTTTATCCATAAAATCATTTACACCCATTTTAAATCACAGAAAATAATTCCATATTTCATATAAAAATGAAACAAAATTCTGATGGAATTTGTATTTCATGCTTAAAAATAGAATATTATCACCAATAAACTCTAGGCAACCGCTTTTTGCACATGCTTTTTAAGTTCAGGCAGTAGCTCACTGCTAAACCAGGGGTGCTTTTTAATCCATGTGTTATTGCGCCAAGATGGATGCGGCAACGGAATGAAGGTCGGATCATTACTCATTGCGGTAATTTCTCGCCAGTTATGAACGGTCTCTGTTAAAGTTTTTGCTGCTTTTTTGCCAAGATGATGCTTCTGCGCATACATGCCAATTAGTAAAATCGTTTCTACTTGCGGCATGGCTTCAAGCACTTCTTCCTGCCATTTCTTTGCACATTCTTTGCGCGGAGGAAGATCCCCTCCTTTTGCATCTAGGCCTGGAAAACAAAAGCCCATTGGCGCAATTGCAAGTTTATCCGGGTTATAGAAGATCTCATCATCAATTCCCATCCAATCACGCAACCGGTCACCTGATGGGTCTGTAAATGGACGACCAGATTCATGCACACGTGTACCTGGTGCTTGGCCTATGATCATAATTTTTGCTTTGGAAGACAATACTGCCACCGGCCTTGGCTCGTGTGGCAATGGATTGCCAATTGGCGTCTCAACGCATATGCGACAGGCTTTTATACGGTCATGAAGTTTTTCAACACTATCCATCAAAGCGCCATACTTGGACGGGCAGAAATTTGAGCAACCCAACGCCTAAAATTGTCATACCCATCATCAGGTAAAGCAATACGCGCAGGTTTGAAAAACTGGTAAGCAACAATTGCAGTAATATCTGCAACGCTCATATTTGCACCTGCAATAAATTCATTCGTAGAAAGTTGTGCTTCAAGAACGTTCAGGAAATCCAATGCTAGTTTCTGATTTTTCTCACCCCATTGTGGCACTTGTTCACCTTCAAGCACTGCGGCACCAGGATGAAGATGGCGAAAGGAAAATGCTACTCGCATAAAGAACCCCATCTCTATGCGGCGGTTCCACATTTCTACCGTAGCGCGTTCAAGCGGCGTAGTGCCAAATAATGACGGATTAGGATTTAGTTCTTCAAGATATCTGCAGATCGCAATAGTTTCGGCAATGACAGTGCCATCATCCAATTCCAGAAATGGCACGGTCTGTACAGGGTTTTTAGCCGTCATTTCATCAGAGCGATGTTCAAGCGCATTAAGATCAAGTTGTTGCGTTTCAATCTCAAGCCCTTTTTCCTTTAAGAATATCTGCACTCGCCTTGGGTTTGGCGCTCTGCCACCATCATAAATTTTCATTGCATATTCCCTTACTTAAATAATCGATCGTATAAATTGGAAAGCCAATCAACCGAATGCGCTTCTTTAGCATCTTTTCTCCATGCTGAAGGTGTTTGAAACTCACCCGCCCAAACGCCTCGCTTTGCTTTTTCAGCACTAGTCTCTTCTTTGTAATATGAGCCAAATGCTAAAGCCCATCCATCTGATACCATTTGGCTGTTTATCTCAAAACCATCCACCATACAGATTGCAAGTAACCTGTCATACTTATCTTGCTGAGAT
>CAZXZQ010000035.1:0-14052 GCA_964645215.1 uncultured Rhizobiaceae bacterium
AGTAAACCTCACGCTTGATAGCTCCAAAAATCAACTCGCACCTAAACTCAACGAAAATATTGTCGATGCGCTTTTAGAAGTTGCCCAAAAAGTTCAAGCAAAGACCGGTGGTGAAATGCCAAGCATTGCTGAGTTAATGGGCATGCGCGGTGTGGTTGAAGTGAGTGAAGAAGAACTTGATGATAAAGCCAGAGAAGCGCTCCAATCTGCTATCCTAGATAGTTTAAAAGAAGCCGCTCATAGCTTAACCAATATGCGTACTGTAGAAGGGCAAGCAGTTGGCGATGTGCTGAAGGAACAATTGCAAACTATAAGTCGCTTGCTCAATGAGATTGATAAAGAACCATCCCGAACCCCTGAAGCAATTTTTGCACACATCCAAAATCAGGTTAATGTGCTGCTGAAAGATGCAGATAAGCTAGAGCCTCAGCGCTTGCATCAGGAAGCAGTTATGCTGGCTACCAAAGCGGATCTACAAGAAGAGATTGATAGGCTTGTTGTGCATTTAAAATCTGCTGCTGAGCTGCTTGCGAGCAATGGACCAGTTGGACGCAAACTTGATTTTCTTGCGCAAGAGTTTCACCGTGAATGTAATACGATTTGTTCAAAATCCAATTCTGCCAAGGTCACTGCATTAGGGCTAGACATGAAGCTTGTAATCGACCAATTTCGCGAACAAGTTCAAAATATGGAGTGATTCTAACGTGGACGCCGAAATGATCCAACGCCGTGGTGTTATGCTCGTATTGTCTTCGCCATCAGGTGCGGGGAAATCTACAATTGCTAGGCTTTTGCTTGAGAAAAATAAAGGGCTTGAACTTTCCGTTTCAGTGACCACCAGAGAACGCCGTGGCAGCGAAATTGATGGAACGCATTACAGCTTTATTTCAAAGATAGAATTTGAACGTCGACGCGAAAGCGATGCGCTGCTTGAGTGGGCTGAGGTGCATGGCAATTACTACGGCACGCCGCGTGATGCTGTTGATCAAGCAATGGGCGAAGGGCGTGATATGCTCTTTGATATTGATTATCAAGGCGGTCAGCAATTGATGGAAAAGGCAAGAGCTGATGTTGTTTCTATATTTGTACTCCCACCATCCATGACAGAATTAAAATCACGCCTTGTTAGGCGCGCAGAAGATGCAGAAGATGTGATTGCTAAGCGTCTCAATAACGCACTGGAAGAAATTACCCATTGGCGCGAATATGACTATGTGATCATCAACGAAGATTTAAATGTTGCGTTCAATCAAGTGCAATCAATATTGACCGCTGAGCGCTTGCGCCGTGACCGCAGGCCGGGCTTGTTTGATTTTGAATCAGATTTACTTGAAGGCTAGAGTTCATTCGCCAAACGAACAAAATCTGCGATATCAATTTGCTCTGCACGTAATGTGCCTTTAATTTCTGCTTTTTCAAGAAGTGCTTCGCCACCCAGTTGTTTTAAGCTTGCACGCAGCATTTTACGTCTTTGCCCAAAGGCTGCGCGTGTAACCGTTTCAAGCTTCTGCAATGAACACGGTAAAGGCTCTGCACGTGGCTCCAGATGCACAATAGATGATGTCACTTTTGGCGGCGGGCTAAATGCTTTTGGTGAAACGTCAAAAGACTTTTCAGCATATGTTCGCCAGCCACATAATACGCCCAACCGACCATAATGTTTGTCACCGGGTTGAGCGCAAATACGTTCTGCTACTTCCTTTTGAAACATCAATGTAAGGGAAGAAAAAAACGGCGGCCATATCTCTTCACTCAACCAGCCAGTCAGCAAAGGTGTCGCTACATTATACGGAAGGTTGGCAACGATTTTTGCAGGTCGATTAAGAATGGATTTCCAATCCATTTTTAAAGCGTCACCTTCTATCACTTCGAGCTTGCCGTTATAATGGTCTGATATCTCTTGCAATGCTGGCAGGCATCGTTGGTCTCGTTCGACTGCTATTACGCGCTCTGCACCATTTGCAAGCAATGCTCGCGTAAGGCCGCCAGGACCAGGCCCTACTTCAATGATATCGTGGCCAGAAAGGTCGCCAGCAGTGCGTGCAATACGGGAGGTGAGATTAAGATCAAAAAGAAAGTTTTGTCCTAGAGATTTCTTGGCAGCCAGTCCGTGCGTTTCAATTACCTCACGCAAAGGCGGGAGCGTATCAATCGCGCTCATTCCTTGCTGGACCTATTTGCCATATCAGCTGCCATGTTTAGGGCAGCAATAAAACTAGAAGGGTTGGCCTTGCCTGTGCCTGCTATATTATAGGCAGTGCCATGATCAGGTGACGTGCGGATAAATGGTAAGCCTAGTGTCACATTTACAGCGTCATCGAAGCCAAGCGTTTTTGCTGGAATAAGCGCCTGATCATGATACATGCAAATTGCAACATCATATGTTTCACGTGCGTTCGCATGAAACATCGTGTCGGCTGGTAATGGGCCGCGGGCATCAATGCCTAGGCTTTGTAGTGCTTGAATAGCAGGCAAGACAATCTGCGTATCTTCGTGCCCCATACTGCCATTTTCACCCGCATGGGGGTTGAGACCAGAAACCGCAAGGCGTGGGTTAGCGATGTCAAAACGAGTTGCAAGATCATGTGCGGCAATCTTGGAAGCCTCAACAACCATTTCTGTTGTAAGCTTGTTTGGCACATCCTTTAGAGGAATATGAACGGTTACCGGAATCGTGCGCAGCTGAGGTCCTGCTAACATCATGACAGATTTTATAGGTGTGTTTGTATGCCGTGCACCAAGCTCAGCCAAATATTCTGTATGACCCGGGTGATTAAACCCTGCATCATATAAAACCTTTTTATTGATGGGGCAGGTAACAACACCAGATGCTTGGCCAGATAGGGTAAGGTCAACGCATGTATCTATGGATGAGATTGTTGCATGTGCATCTGCGCTTATAGGATTTCCAGCCTTTCCTGCAATTTCATGACCGAGTGGTAATACGGATAAATGCGTATCGTTGATAGCACCATCATAATTGCTAAAGGAAATATCTAACTTAAGCTGTTCAGCTCTCTTGGAAAGAAATTCAACGTCACCAGAAATGAAAAAACCTGGCAGCTTTTGCCGATCACGTTCAGCCCATGACTTTAAAAGAATATCAGGACCAATGCCTGATGGGTCGCCTAACGTTACTGCAAGTGGTGCGCGTCCCACATTATTTCCTATTGATAAATAATGGTTGCGCGTGAGCGTAACTCGTTCAGATAGTTTTTAGAAATCTCGCTGCTATTTTGATTAAACTCGCTAAACTCATTAGATTGGTTTGCAATTTTTGCAGCCTTATCATCTTGCACTTGGCGTTTATTACAAACAGCCATGAGTTCAATGCCTTTTTCAGTTTCCTTTGCAGGCGTAATTCCATTGATGCCTGCATTCGCAATGTCATCTTTCCATTGGGCGGGTAATTCTGGTTCAAGAATTCTTTTACGGTCAATAACGCTCACATCTTTGAGTGCTTTTGCCAAAGTGATTGTGTTTGCACAATTCGTGAAATTTTGTCGGAATGCATTTGCTTCAAGCTTGCGAGCTGCAAGTGTTGTTCTGTTGCGTTTATTGTTTGGCACAACAAAAATTACCTGCTTGAAGCTATATTCGGTAAGTTCGGGTTTTTCACTGCCTGAACTACGTAAACCAATAATTGCATCTTGCTCGGTCACTTGTGTCGTCTCAGACTGAAAACGCCCTTGTACTGTGCGTTGCCAGCTGATTTGTGTACGAATAAAGTCTTTAAAATGCTTGGCGCCAATACCCAGCTTCCCCAGTTCACGGCTAAGATTTGCAGGCGTTGTGCGGTTTCTGGTGGCAAAGTTTGCAAATGCTGTATCGACCATTTCATCAGTTGCAATTGTTCTACGGCGCACTGATTCTTGAAGTTTAAGAATTTGCTCGATCATTTCAGTCTCAGCAATTTCACCTATATTTCCTGACTGGCGGCGCAAGCGCAGAAATTTTTCGCGTCTATTAATATCAAAATTTGTGACAGGGTTGTTGTTTACACTCAGTTTAATAAAACCGCCGCGATTTTTAACCTTGCCTTGTTTTCTAATAATTTTTGCCTGGGCAACTTCAGCTTTTTCTTCGGCTTTGCTCTCAGCTTCGCTTGTTGCAGCTTCAGCGGCACCACTCTCTTCAGATGCTTCAACAGTATTTGTAGCAGCTTTTCCTTGTTCAAGCGCTTCTGTTTTATCCGACCCTGAATTAGCACAGCCTGCGATTGCCAATAATGCAATTGCGCTAGAAGCCAAAAGAATGTTTCTTAGAAGTGATTTCATTTATTCAAAGTCCCGATAGGCATTTTTTCTTAGACAAAATTCTAAACATGTCAAATTTGTTGCTTTTATGAAAATATTTAAAATCAGTTCATAACTTGTTTATTCGTTAAGCGCCGTTGGTGTAAAGGATCGTTCAAAGCCACCAATGGTTCTTAAGCCCAATGAAAACGTTATAGATTGTTCTGTTTCACTGCCTGTGAAACTTGAATTAAGATTTGAATAAGCTACAGAAAATGAGAAGCAATCATTATCGTAGGCAAGGCCTAAACTGTCGTCAATAAAATCGGATGTTTCAAGATCGTAGGACACAGACCCAAATAGACTCCAGTTTTCATCGAGTTTAACCCGGCCCGATCCACGTACTTCATGGCGATCACGGTCAAATCTATAATTAGGTTGAGCTTCGGTAAAGAGATAAGAGCCCGTGAATGAGTAATCAGGTTCTGTAATTTTTGCGCTAACCTCAGCGCGCTTGAGGCCAAGGTCTTCTTCATCAAGGCGTACAGCCACACCACCAGAAATACTTCCTCCATTTGAAGCTTGTAAAGACGCAACAAAATCAGATCGGTCTGTTTCTAACCCGGACTCTTCACCTGCATTAGCTAGGTCATTGGTTGCAGCAAATGAGTTTTCGCCAGCAAGATGGAAAGATTGCCCTGCTACAATATCAATTGTAGAGCCTTGATTAAAGGTTGCAGAATATCTGAACCCTACATTTGCGCGTGTACCACCTTCCACACGGTCAAAGCCAGAAAACTTATCACGCTCGAAAAGGTTGGTTGTATCAAAAACGAGGCTCTGCGCATCTTCATTCGCAAAGGAACCAATATCAGTTTCATCTGTCCGTGCAATGATTTGGCCTATGGGCTCAAAAATTTGCGTTACGTCAGAGTTGCTTGCAATCAGAGGATAGCGAATTTCCAACATAGCTGCGGGCGTCGCACGATAAATGCTTTCATTTGCGGTGAGGGGATTAAACGCTGAAGCAAGATTGTCAGTGTTTGAATCAATTGCATCACCACGCACACTGAATGCTGTAGTCACAACGGCGCCGCCATCTGTAATGTTGGTGCCTTTCCACTCAATTTCAGCACTTGCACGTGTCGTTGTGCCTTCAATGCCAGTAAAGCGCTCATTATCAGCGATTGTTGTTGCATCGCTATCAAAATTAGAAATCTGGAATACACCGCGCTCGATACTTGCAACATTCAGGTCAAAAGAAACTTGGCCGTTTTGAAATTCTTCGCCTGTAACTGCATTGTAATCAAGCACAGGAAGTACCGTTGCTTGCTGGTCTGTGAAATTTTGATTGCCTGCAATTGTTGCATCAAAATCAACAAGGTTGTCTTGAACTAGAAAATCTTGACCTCGAAGGTCAAAATAGTTCTTCTCACCGATGCCAGTTAAGAAAACTTCATTCGTAATATCACGGTCATCGTAGTTGTCGATTTCATAAGTACGTGCGAAGTTGTTATCGGATTGGAAAAGAGCATTCCATCCAAATTGCCATTTATCATTAAGATCAAATAAGCCTTGAGTTGTAATCGCATTACGATAATCTTCGCTTGCATCAACTGAACCTGCTGAAAACGCACCTTGGTCTTGTTGATCAATGCCTGAATAACGAATGCTGTATTGACCGTTTTCAGTTCTATGGCGCCATTCAGCTGCACCAAGAAAGCCCTGTTGCGTATAATATGTTCCAAAGAGTGTCAGGTCATAGTTTGGGGCAAGGTTGAAGAAATAGCTGTTTTCAACACCAAAGCCTAAATCATCAGTTTCAGTGAAGTCTGGAATTAGAAAACCAGATTTACGTTTGATTGCAGGGTCTGCGTGCGAGAAACGTGAGAGAACTGCGACAGGTTTTCCGAAAAACTCAAGGCGCGCATCTTCATACTCGATGGTTTTCTTTTCTTCGTTGATAACGACTTTTTTCGCACGAATTTGCCAGAAAGGCGGCTTTTCAGGATTGGCCTCACAAGCCTTACATGCTGTATAAACCGCATCATTATACTCAGTTACTTGGCCATCACGCCGATCAGCGCTTTCAGCAGCAATGCGTGTATTGTCAGGGGTAGCAACATTTAGAGCGGAAACAAAGCCATCACGGAAATCATCTGTAATGTCTATTTCTTGAGCAAAAATACGATTGCCGTTTGGTTCAAGAATTTCCACATTGCCGCTTGCGACCAGGCGTCCGCTTTGCTGATTATATTCTACCTTGTCCGCAACAAGTGCAAATTCACCAAATGCAATCTGAACATTACCGGTTGCTATAACGAGACTGCGATCATTGTCATAGATAAGTTCATCAGACTCAAGCAGCAGCTGGTCGCCTTCTTTAACCTCAACATCACCAAAGACATTGGTCGCTTGAACTTCCTGTGCATGGCCAATGCTCAAGCCGAATAATTCAGTTTTATTATCTAAACCCGGAACGCCAAACGCAAACAGACCCGCAACCGAAGTGGTTGCAAGCAATTGCGCGCTTTTACGCATATGTAACATCAGGTTAGTGTATTTAGGACGCATCAATTATCCGTCCTCCTGATGCAGCAAAGAACTCATTCCAAACAAAATTGCTACAAAACCAGGTGACCATGCCGCCACGACAGGCGGTACAACACCATTGCTCCCCAAGGCTGTTATTAGACTCGTAACTGTATAAAGCACGAACCCGCCTAATATGCCACCTAAAATCATACGTCCGACCTGCCCAAAACGCACAAATTTCAAACAAACAGACGCGGCAATCAGAACCATGGCAATAAAAAACATAGGAAGGGCGGTTAAACTATAATATTGAACCAGGTAAGGTTTGGCGTTTGTGCCTGATTTTTCAACACTTACAGCGACTTGCTTCAATTTCCAGAAGGAAACTGAGTCTGGTTTGGCACTTGTTCCAAGCAGCTCTTCTGCCGTTAACCTTGTTGGTAGATTTAGTGATTTCACATTGCTGGCGATACCTTCTGCATCTGTGCGTACAATATCGTTAAGCTGCCACTCGGTGCCAGCATGAATGGCGCCTTTTGCGTCCAGACGCTCTATAATTAATCCGTCTTTGTCAAAACGGATCATTTTTACATTATCAAGGGTTTGGCCGTTATTACGCGCAAGTTCCGCATTGATAATGGTCGAGCCGCCGGTAGCATCTTGCTGCTTGACCCAATAGCCTTGTGTCGTTCCAGGGTTCTGTTTGACTTTTTTAGCGATGATGATGGCTTGCAAGTCTTCGCTATATTGAAACGCAGTTATTGAAATCGGGTTGTAAATTGTTGCAACTAAGATGCCGACTATGGCTGCTGAAAATGAGATAGGCAGCAGAAATTGCCAGGCGGAAATGCCCGCCGCTCTTGCCACTACCAATTCCATCTTAGTGTTAAGTTGTGTAAGGGTTATCATGGCTGCAAAAAGACAGGCAAAAGGGAAGGCTTTTTCAACAAAAAGCGGAGCGCGCATCAAAGAGATACTGTAAATTGTCCAAAGGCTGACACCCTCTACACTTGCAGACTTACGTAATTGCTCAATAAAGTCGATTGTCACAATCAAAAATGCAAGTCCCAATACCATTGCGACCAAAATCCGTAAAAACCGAATTGATATATAAACGCCAAGGGTCTTCCCGATCATGTTTGCAGCCCCGCTTGTTTGCGCCTAAACGTCTTATATTGGAGTGCAAGATTGTCATTAAACGCACTTACGCGGGCTGAAACAATATCAAGCTTGTCACTGACTAGTTTTGGTAGGGATACAGGCCTGTTTCTAATCACAAAATAGCTGCCAAACAAAATACATGCTAAGGGTAGGGCGTAAATCACCCAGACTGCATTTGGGTCAACTTTTACATTATTCACAGCAGAAAAGCCTGCGCCACGTGCACATAAAACAGTAATAAATGCCATTGTAATGGAGGTTGAAAAACTCTGCCTATTGGATCTTGCCTGTCCAGAATAGGCAAGCACAACAAGTACATATGCAAACGGCCATAGCATTTCTGAAAAGCGCTCATGGATTTGTGAGCGGTATCTTCCCGGGAAATTTTGATAAAACCGATCATTGGGATCAGGATTTAAAAGGTCAAACGTTGTGCGCTCTTTGGCTTTGCGCCAACCACTATCTGTTGTTCCCGTGAAACTTGAAAGATCAAAAATATAAGACTGATATTTGATCAAGGTAACATTGCCATTTTTGCGGTTTGTTTGCTGGATTTGGCCGTCTTTTAGTTTCAGCAGCGACCCATTTTGAGTTTTATTTACAATACCTTCGCGAGCAGAGTAGATAATGGATATATTCTCATCTCTGTCATCTGCAATCAATATGCCAGACAGAATGCCACCTGCTGAGCGTTTTGATACATGAAACGTTAGACCTTTTTCAATTGTATTAAAGCTGCCTTCTCGCACGATAATGCTGACAAGATCAGCACTTATCTCGGTTAACGCGTTTTTTGCTTTCAACAGACTGATTGGCGAAACGATGTGGCCAACAAAGCCTGCAAACAAACTGCATAGCAAAGCGAGGATGAGAAGCGGTTTTGCAATTGTCCAATTTGAACTTCCACTTGCAGTCACGACAACCAATTCAGAATTGGCATTCATGCCACTAATTGTGTGGATTGTTGCAAGAAGCAAGGCGATAGGGATGATCGCCATCATTAGAATTGGAATGGAAAGGGTTGTCAGTGACAAGTAAACCAGAATTGCTTGGCCCTTGGATGAAATGATATCAATCTCTTTAAGTGCTTGAATGATCCAAACAACACCAGTAAGCGAGCCAAGAATAACCAAACTTGTCATGGCAGCTTTAAAGAAAATGTAGCGCTCAATCAATTTCATGAGTATAATTGGAATTCCGTTGTTTGATTATCGGCAAGCTTCGGTTCTTGAGTAAACCTTACCGATTCCCCATGGTTACAAGAATCTTAATATTATCGCTCATAATTGACTAAAATTTGGCGAAAAAACAGAGTTAATATTGTGCTAATGACGCTTATTTTGGGGCCAAATATAGACTGCAGGTGAAAAAAAATCTGCTACAAGTAAATACTGTGATTGATATCAGTAAAATTTCTCATATATCTTACACATTATCAGGGATGTGCTTCTGATTCTTAAGACCATGTAATCAAAAGCAATACACAAGAAAAATATAAAAAGGCTGCTAATTTCATGTCAAAACTACCAACAATTTCGTTTTCCAAGAATACGCTTGCCAAGAATGGCACTCTAGTTGTTATTTTACCAAAAAACGCTGAATTGCCTGCTAGCCTTGCGAAAATGGATGGAGATGGTCGAATTAGTCAGGCCATATCGGCACAAAAGTTTTCCGGCAATGCTTGTGCCAGCATAACTATTCTTGCCCCGAACGCTGATTTAGATAAGCTAATTATTATTGGCTGTGGCCCACTTGAAGAGGCGGCTGAAACAAAGTGGCTGAAAATCGGGGGCAAGCTGGCCTCACTGATTGGCGGAGAAGACAAGGTTACGGTTCTTACTGAAACCGCAAGCAAACATGAAGATATTCCGGCAGAAGGCATTGCTGCAATGGCCGCAGGTTCAAAACTGCGCTCTTATCAGTTTGATGATTATCTAACCAAAGGCCGTGAAAACGATAAGAAAGCAAAGAAAGCTGCCAAAATTATATTTGGAACAGGCACACTTGCACCAACCAAAAAAGCTTTCGAACGTATTGGTGGTGTTGCAGATGGTGTTTTAGTTGCAAGGCAACTTGTCAACGAACCTGCAAATGTTTTGGGCCCTGTTGAATTTGCCAAAGAAGCAAGCAAGCTGAAAAAGCTCGGCGTAAAAGTTGAGGTATTAAATGTTGCTGATATGAAAAAACTCGGCATGGGTGCCTTGCTTGGTGTTTCTGCGGGGTCTGCGCCTGAGCGCCAAGCACGCATGGCCATCATGAAATGGGATGGCGGCAAAAAGGGTGATCAACCTGTAGCCTTCGTAGGCAAAGGTGTTGTTTTTGATACGGGCGGCATTTCCATTAAGCCTTCAGGCGGTATGGAAGACATGAAGGGTGATATGGGTGGTGCTGCAGCGGTAACAGGTTTGATGCATGCACTTGCAGCTCGAAAGGCAAAAGCAAATGTTATTGGCATGATTGGCCTTGTTGAGAATATGCCAGATGCAAAAGCACAGCGCCCAGGTGATATTGTGAAGTCAATGTCTGGTCAAACCATTGAAATCATTAACACAGATGCAGAAGGGCGTCTCGTTCTCGCAGACGCACTTTGGTATTGTCAGAAGCGCTTTAAACCTAAATTCATGATTGATTTAGCAACGCTTACAGGCGCTATTCTTGTTGCGCTCGGCAAGGAATATGCAGGCATTTTCTCAAACAATGATGAGCTTGCAATGAACCTTTATGAGGCTGGCCTTATAACAGATGAAAAAGTATGGCGTCTGCCATTAGGTGAGCCATATGACAAGCTCATTGATACCAAAAATGCAGATGTTAAAAACTCTGGCGGCCGTTTAGCAGGTTCTATTACAGCAGCACAATTCTTGCAGCGTTTCGTGAATGAAGTGCCTTGGGTGCATATTGATGTGGCAGGCATGGCTATGGCTTCTTCCAAAAGCGAAATTAGTCAAGGCTGGGCATCCGGCTATGGTGTGCGTCTTCTAGATAAACTGGTTTCTGACTTTTACGAATAGGCCTTGAAAAAAAGATATGGTAGGGAAAGCCATGTCTGAAATTCTGTTTTATCATCTAACTGAAAATAAGCTCGAAGCTGTTCTACCAGGATTGGTGGAACGCTCTCTTGCGCGTGACTGGACAGTGGTTGTGCAAGCCGGTTCACCTGAGCGCGTTGAGGTGCTCGATGGTGTTTTATGGACCTACCGTGATGATAGTTTTCTAGCACATGGTGCCGCTCGCGATGGGACAGAAGCCATGCAGCCGGTTTGGTTGACTGTAGAAGAAGACAACCCTAACGAAGCAAAAATACGGTTTCTTGTTGATGGCGCGCACATTGAAGATGCATCTTCTTATGACCGCGTTGTCTATATGTTTGATGGTCATGACAATGAGGCAGTTGAACATGCTCGCGAGCGTTGGAAGTTTCACAAAACCCAAGATAGCAATGAATTAACCTATTGGCAGCAAACACCAACAGGTGGGTGGGAGAAAAAGGCATGAGTTCAGAAAATGATACTGATTTCGAAAAGCGGCGTGAAGACACAATTCAGCAGATCAATGCACTGGATAAAGATACGATTGAGAACAATCCTCAACGTGATGTATTTTTTGAGGCGGTCTATGAAAATGCCGAAGGCGATGCAGCACTTGTTCCTTGGGCAGACTTAAAAGCCAAACAACAATTAGATGATTGGTTGGATAGCAATCCGTCAAAAACTGGCAAGGCAATTGATGTGGGTTGCGGCTTGGGTGACAATGCAGAACGCCTTGCCAAAGCAGGATATGAAACAACTGCTTTTGATTTTTCTAAAAAAGCAATTGAGTGGGCAACGTCACGCTTTTCAAATTCACCTGTCGCTTATCACCATGCTGATCTATTTAATTTGCCCGATGCATGGCGCGGTAGCTTTGATCTCGTACATGAATGCTACACGCTTCAGGCCATTCCGCCCGCAACATTGGCGCAGTCTGTTCCTGCTGTCGCCAGCTTGGTTGCGCCGGGCGGCACGCTTTTAGTCTATACTCGTACCCGAGAAAATGGCACGGATGTTGAAGGTCCACCTTGGCCATTGGAAGAAAAAGTAGCGATGTCCTTCGATCAGCATGGATTTCAACTTATCACTGCAGAAGAATTTACGGTTGAACGACCCGGCAGGCTCGTTCCCGGCATTTGGTGTGAGTGGAGGAAGCTTTGAAGAAATTTGGAATATTATTTATTCTTGCTGGTTTTGCACTTGGGCTTTTATATCCGTGGGCAAAGGTCAATTTTTTAGGGGAGCAGATCACCGAAGTTCAGCTCACTAATCTGGATTTTAACGCCCAGCAAACGGCCACGTTAACACTCACTAAAGCGGATAACCCAGTAAGGGCGCGCTTCTTTGTTAAATACAAACGCGATGCTTATTTGCCACCATTAAAAATTCCAGTGATTGCCCGTATCAATGACAGCAAGGGCGCCTTGATCGCTGGCATAATTTCCTTTCCGACAGACGGACATACAACTGGGCCGGAATTAGGCAAAGTACGGTCTGGTAATTCTCTTGATTTTGAAGTTGAAAATGACGGGCTGCATCAGCTTGTTATGGAGCTTGCGCCTAACGCAAATGCAGGCCTTGTGAAGAAGCCTGACATTGCAAACATCACGGTAAAGTTTGTCGCCAATGCAGCATCAAAAGATAACCCATATCAAATCTGGGCAATCATGCTCGGCGTGTTGGGCGTGTACCTATTCCTGCGAGGCCGGCGTAAAAGGAAGAACAACTCAATGCGCAAATGGGGACGAGGGTGAACTTTTGATGTCTGCATTGAGCCCAGTTCTACCAAATTCCATATGTAGGTGCTTGAATAATTCAAAACTAAGATACCATTATAGAGCTTCGGTTTTTGAGAATGTTTGACTTGCCGCCATCCTCAATCTACATGTACGCCTTTGTAGATTACGATCTATTAGGGCAATAATTGAATTGGATATGCATTTCTTGAACATTTCTTCTTTGCAGGCATCTGTTGTCAAGTTCTGGCCCGGAATACTTATTTGCGGGTTAGCAGCAATATCAGCTCAGTTTCTATCGACACATTACGGAGCGCCGGCCATGCTCATGGCTCTACTTCTGGGGCTTGCGCTTCAAAGTGCAACCATTGGCGCTGAACGCGTAGAATCCGGCATTGCTTTTTCATCTCGTACTCTCCTTCGCCTCGGTGTTGGCTTGCTAGGAGCGCGGATAAGTTTTGAAGCGATATCTGCAATGGGTTGGACGGTCGTTTGGCTTGTAATAGCTTCAATTTTGGCAACAATGGTCGCGTCATATGTTCTGGCAAAATTGCTTGGTCGTGGCTGGCGACTAGCTGTTTTAACTGGGGGAGCGGTATCAATTTGTGGTGCATCAGCGGCAATTGCGATTGCAGCGATCTTGCCTCGCAACGAACATTCCGATCGCAACTTGTCGTTCACCGTGTTCTCGGTAACATTGCTCAGCACAATAGCGATGATCTTTTATCCGATTATTGGTCAGTCATTTGGCCTGTCAGATCAGCATATGGCGATGTTCCTCGGTGGCACCATTCACGATGTAGCGCAGGTTGTTGGTGCCGGATTTAGCATTTCCGATACTGTGGGTGAGGGTTCAACAACGGTAAAGCTTATTCGCGTTTCAATGCTGGCCCCATTTGTAATGGTACTTTCACTGGTATTGATTTTGACTGGTGTTGCGGAGAAAGGCGAGAAGAAAGAAAAACCAACAATTATTCCATGGTTCATTGTGATGTTCGCTGCTCTTGTTGCACTGTCAGCTTTGGGTGTCATTCCGCAACTGATCCAAGACTTGCTTTGGAGAATTTCCAGCTGGCTACTATTGGTTGCAATTGTTGGCGTTGGTCTAAAAACTGACCTTAAGGGTTTGCTCGATATTCCATCGAAAGCTGCGATATTAATTTTGGTGCAAACATTTCTTCTTGCCGGGTTCGTTCTGTTTTGGGTTGCTTTCGATCCATTTTCATAACCTTTCCCCGCTAATATTGTAAGGGTATCTAGATGGTGTGAATTGGCAAAAGCGCGTATATGTGTTTGAGACTAAGTCCGCATACCGGACATTCCACTAAGATAAGTAATTAGGCTTTACTCTTTCAG
>CAZXZQ010000036.1:0-13976 GCA_964645215.1 uncultured Rhizobiaceae bacterium
AAAGAGCATCATTTGACTTGGAAGATCCACGCTTTCACCTTGCTTTTCATTTTATGCACACCTCTTGTGACCAAAAAGGTGCTTCTTGATTTCCCTCCAATATCGTATTTGTGCAGTGCAGCAAATATTTTGCAAAGTGTCAATAGCGTCGTCTGGGCGCAGTAGAGCTTCAGCAATTTGTTTGAAACAGAAATACTAAATTAGGTGATTATCAATATGGCTTACGCATCAAAAACTGAGTTTCACTCTAGCAATATTCGTCTGACTACTGGCTCTATTTTTTCAAACGTAAATAGTTCTATCGAAAAATTGTTCCAAGTATTTTCTAGCCGGTGCATTAAGTTTCTAAAAGCGGCCCAATTAAACCGAATGAACTCTGTACTTATGAGCATGCCAGATCATGTTCTTGACGAAATTGGGATTACGCGCTCAGAAATTCCTGAACATGCAAGGAAAATTTTGAGTGAAAAGACTGATCCTTAAAAAAAACGGTGCTTTGAGTAAAGCTTTTTTTGAATTCCAAAATTAAATCGCTAAATCATTTTTTCTCTTAGCGATTAATCCCTATGCTGTTCAGGTCAATCTCCTCCAAGATACTGAATAACATAAGAGGCGCTTATGGGAATAGTTCCTGTGAGCGCCTCTATAAGCTTAGAAACTGCTCGAATTTTCAATAAAGAACAATGAAGTTGGGAACCAACTTCATTGTTCTTTAGTTAATATGGAAGCTTTATCGCTTAGCCACCATATGGTGAATTACAGTAGCGACGATGACCACTTAGAGACACATATTTACCTGTGCGTGAGCTATAGCTTCTATATTTTCTGTGACACCATCTGTCATGTTGAGCGTCACTCCAAGCATGGCCATCTGCTTCGTGATATGTTTCACGCTCAACATAGATAACTTCACGTTCGCGATGACGGCGTGCGCTGCCAACAACAACTGCTGTGCCAATCGCGCCGACAATGGCTCCACGGACAAAGTCGCGGCTGCCTGCGTTTGCTGTGTTAAATATGCCTGATGTTGCAAGGGTTACTACTGCCAAAGTTGCTATTGCTGATTTTTTGAATGTTTTTGTCATTTTCAAGTCTTCCCATTTTTAAGGGCGCTTATCGCCCGCCGATGAGATAGATATAGCAGTGCGATTTCAGGAAGGATGTGTATTCAGTCACATGAGTGAATGTTGTGTATATTTTTCATAATTAGAAACTTTATGGCTACCTTCTGATTCAGCCATTTCGACAATCCATTCAAGGAAAGCATTTACCTCTGGCTGCTTTTTTGCCCTTGGCGTGGTTACAAGATCATACCCAACATCTGTGACTATTTTTTCTTCAAAAGGACAAACCAGAACGCCCGCAGCAATGGGCTCCCTCAAAATTGGCCAACTGGCAAGAAACACCCCTTGCCCGGCAATGGCTGCTTGAACTGCTTGCCCATAATCACTGAAATATAGTCCTCGATCCGTATTAATGTGATGCTCGTTCGTTTGCTCAAGCCATTTTTCCCAAGAAAACAATGTTCGCGTTGTCCGCGCCCAATCAAGTTGCGACATGTCCCAATGAATAAGGGGCACTGAATTTAAATCTTCCAATGTACGAAGTTTAGATGCTCCCTTTATCAATGCAGGGCTACATGCAGGGAATATCTGATCTTCAAAGAGCCTATGAACAAACATATTGCTTTCACGCTCTACACCATAGCGGATTGCAATATCTACGCTTTCTTTGGTTAGGTCAGCTATATGCTGATTTGAATCGATAAGAACGTCGATCTCTGGATAACGAGCACGAAATTGATCTAGTTTTGGCACCAACCATGTAGTTGAGAATGACGTTTCAACGGTTACGATGAGTTGTTTTTTTACGTCTGCTCTGCGCATTTTTTCTACCGCAAGAAGCAGGCTTTCAAAGCCAGAAGAGAGTTCGCTACAGCAATTAATACCTGTGTCAGTGAGGAAAATTTTCCGCCCTTTACGCTCAAGCAGTTTGCACCCAATCGCATCCTCAAGCTTACTGACAAGCTGCTTCACCGCGGCTGGTGTAACGTTTAGTTCTTTCGCAGCAGAATGATAATTAAGATGCCTTGAAACCACTTCAAAGGCGCGCAAAGAATTTAATGAAGGAAGCCAATTATTCATATCAATATTAAGTTAATCTAAATAGCGTGCTTAGATCAACTGAATTCCCAAACCATTTTTGCTTATTTAATATAGGTTTTGCGACAAAAGCTAATTGCTGTAAGCTATTAAATTAAGCTGCACTTAATGGAGGGAAGAATGCGCTCAAGTGACGGAAAAATGAGAGATCTGGTAACCAGTCAGGAAGGTGCGGGTTGGGACTACTCTCAAACGCGGCATCCTTATCACTTTATTGAACGTCCTAAGGGTCCACATTATTGCGTTTATAACCGGCGTCACATGGCAGTGTGTTTTGATGACCACACAACCGAAGATGGATATTGGCGTTTGCGTCAACACGCTGCCGTTCTGCATACAGGTGAGTTTCCGCTTCAGTTTGAAGGGCCGGATGCAGAGAAGCTATTGGATAAGCTTTTCACCAAAGACATGACCAAGGCAAAGGTAATGCGCTGTGCTTATGGTCTTGCATGTTACGAAGATGGCGGTCTTTTAGTCGATGGTATTCTTCTGCGTCTAGAGCAAGACAAGTTTTGGTATGCACAAGCGGATGGTGATTTTTATAGTTGGGCTCGCGCGCATGGCGCCGGCATGGATGTACAGATTACAGATCCGGATGTTTTCGTTTCCCAAGTGCAAGGACCGAATGCGCTGAAGATTTTGGAAGCTGCCAGCGACAATGGCCTGCCAGAAAAGTTCGGCTATTTTGCTGTAGCCAAAGTGCCGTTTGGTGGGCAGGAAGTTTATATCACGCGCACCGGATATACCAACGAATTGGGTTGGGAATTTTATACCGAGCCGCATCATGATGCGGATGCGCTTTGGGCGCATCTAGAAACTGCAGGTCAAGAATTTGGCATGGAAATTTTTGGCCTCGATGCAATGAATATTCGCCGTATTGAAGCGGGCATATTAAACGCAGGCTCTGACTTTAATCACACAACCACGCCATATGATGCAGGTTTGGAACGTTTTGTTGATGAAGACAAAGGGGATTTTATTGGCAAGGAGGCCCTTAAAACCGCGAGCAAGGAACCACGGCATTTTGGCATCAAATGCATGGGTGGTGAACCGCTTATTTCAGGTACAGTGGATGTAAATGGCAAGCAGGCTGGAATAGTCACAGCCGGAGCAACTTCGCCTTATCTAGGATATGGTATTGGCTATGCACTTATGGACAGTTCAACCCATGGCGCAGGCACGCAGGTGCAAGTTGGGTGCAAAGATGGTTCAAGACAAGAGGCTGAGTTAGTAGAGCTTCCCTTTTATGACGAGCTTGCGGAAATTCCACGCGGTAAGTTGGTTGATATTCCTGAGCGGAAATAAATCACCTATTCCAAGAAATCTTCCTCGCCAAAAATCCAGTCGTTCCGACGGTGATAAAAACTTGGAAAGATACGCCCTATGAGCCACATAGGCACATAATATCCAAATCGCATGATCGGGTGCCGGTGATGAAAAAGGCGAAGATTGAAAGCTGAGGTTTTTTGGATCTTAGTCGTGCGTTTTATGCGGCGGGTAAAATAGCTTTTACAGGCGAGCTCAATGCTTTGCTCTTTCGAAATTTCATCCGCAAGCACATAAGCATCTTCAATTGCTTGCACGCCCGCTTGCGCCATGGATGGCAACATTGGGTGTGCAGCATCGCCCAAAAGCGCAACATGTCCATCTGACCATTTTGGCAAAGGCGCACGGTCAAACAATGCCCAGCGATGAAGCTCTGGTGCTGAAGATAGAATTTTATCAATTGTTGAATTCCACCCACCAAAATCATGCATGGCCTGCTCTTGAGTGCCGGAAAGTCTCCACCCTTCTTCCTGCCAACTCTCTTGTTCAACCACACCAACAAAATTGACGTAAGACCCACCTTTTATACGTGTGGTTACCGCATGTTTTCCTGGCCCAGCCCAGATGCATCCATATGGCGGCGGTGCATCTTCACCCAGTAATTCTACTGGAAGAGTTGCGCGCCAGGCGGCATTGCCCATAAACCTAGGCGCATCGGGTCCAAGCATTTGGTCACGTATAGCCGAATGAATTCCATCTGCGCCGATGAGGAAATCGCCAGAAACCGTTTCACCATTTTCAAGATGAACATTTACTGATTTTTCTTTCTGCTCATAAGAGGTAAGTTTTGCATTTGTGCGCACAGCATCCGGCTGCAATTCCTGCAACCGCTCCACAAGAGCTGCTATCAGATCAGCTCGGTGGATCTGAATATACTTAGCGCCCCAACGCTTTCGCGCGATAGCTTTCATGGTAATATTAAAAATCACACGGTTTGAAATTCCATCGCGCATCTCAATGGCTTCAGGTTCAAAGAGGCTTTTTTCAAGCTTTGGCATAACGCCCATTTTTTCAAGAAGTCTCACACCATTTGGGCTTATTTGAATACCGGCCCCAATTTCAGAAATTTCCCGCGCCTGTTCAAGCAGGTAAATATGACACTCTTTTTGCGCCAAGCAAATAGCAGCAGACAGACCACCAATACCTCCGCCAGCTATAATTGCCTGCATGGGGAAATTTTTCCTTTTGCGTTTTAGCGGTATCTATAACCTAATTTCAGTAAACAATACGCTCATAAAAGCGCGAATCTAAATAATCAATATTTTTTATGATTTAACTGAAAAATCAAACTCACCACAAAAAAAATTATTTCCTTTCATTACCACTTTTCGCATGGCTTTTATCGTCGTTATTTGTAACGCCTGCGATTTATTGATGTTTTTACAATTTCTTTATACATTAAAACATCTAATGTATTATATTTAGTACATCAGAGTATTGAATGTAGTTAATTGCAGTCTCCAACCTAAGATCTTAATTTGAGGGTGAACAAGAGCCCACACTACTTGTTCATTTGGCAGCTGGCTCTTCCCACAACCCACACAATGAGCCGGCTGCCGCTCACATTCTCACAACATAGAACCCACAAATTTTTTTACTGATACGATATGTATGTATTGATTACGTATTGCTATGCCTATTGATCAAGGCATTCATCTAAAAATTGGAACGCTAAAAGAACTGAAATTTACGCAACTAAATTAGAGAATTTTTCTACTCTTATAATTTCTGGATTAAGCCTGTATCCCAAATATCTTTTGGAATCGATAGGATCATTTCCAAGCTTACACCGCAGCTTCTTACGCAATTTACTAATGTGACTCTCGATGACATTTTCATCGATCTCTTCGTCAAAGACACCATATACAGCGCCAAAGAGCTGAGACTTACTTGCCCGCCTGCCTTGAATAATTATCAGTATAATGGCCCAAGTTAAAACTGATATAGGAAAAAAACTGTGCCCCAGAATAAGCTAAACTATAACCCATGCGAAACACTGAACCCCAGAGCAAGAAAAGTGTATGCGACTACACCAAATTATGGGGCAAGTGATCTCCCAACAACATTAAAAGATAAGGGACGAAAGCCCATATCAGCAAGCTACTACACATCGAATACATGCAATATTGCTTACAAGCGTTCAACTTTACGCAGGCATAGCCCGCATAAGAAAGCAAAGCTAAGCAAGCGCGAAATAGAATGTTTGGAATGGGCATCAGAGGGCAAAACGAGTTTTGAAATTGCAACCATTCTCGGGTTATCTGAAAACACCATCAATAATTATGTCGCAAGCGTTGTTCGTAAAATGGGTGCCTCTAACCGACTGCATATGGTGGGCATTGCACTACGCGAAAACTATATTGACTAAGCTTAATGGGGCTGATCTTTGTTCCTGTTGCCTATCGAGCCTGTCTTAATAGGATCGCTAACATAATACGACTGAGACAGCCGGTCGCCTTTCAAAACGATATTTCCAATTGATTTGACAGTGAACGGATCAAAAAAAATAAAAGCCATAACAGCTCCCGCTGCTACAGCTAATAATTGTCTAGTTTTTTGCTTTGTGAATAAGAACATTACAGCCTCGTATATAGACCGTAATTATGCTCACATTAGTTCAAAACAGGCTTAGTAAATGACTACAATAATTTACCACTGCTTTGTACAGAAAATCTTTTACTGTTTATTCATCTAGCAAATTATTCCAAACGCGCATGGACCATAAATGGCAGTAAATAAGATTTAACGCACCAGAGTCTCGCAGTTCCAAGAATTTTTTACCATCCAACGCCATCAATGCTTTTTCATCAACAATGCTGAAGCCAACAATGCGTTGCTTCTCACCGTCTTTTGCTGTGGTTACTTCCGCAGTGCGTTCAATGAGAATGCCTGTTTCGCTGATTTGGTTCATAAGAGCAGCAGTACGTTCCATTTCTTTGCGATAACTCGCACAAAATTGAAGTGCATTTTTTGCGGTCTGCGTAGGCTCGCCGTTTTCATATAATGCTTCACCTGTTCTCTTAACAAGAGTGTCAGAAGTTTCATCAATAGCGAGGCTTAATTGCTTACTGTCTTGAGACTGCACAAGGATGAAAGGATAGCGACGCACATATGCAGGTATGTAAGTTTCTGCACGCCACTTGCCTTTTGAATCAACGAAATTGTTTGAACCTTCGATGTGACCAGTTACTGCGAATGAAACCGTATCCTGACCAATCTGGCCAAATACAATTGGGTAATGCATGGCTGCTTGCGCGAATTCTGAAGCCATTACAATGATGGAATTTGCTGCTTTCGCAAAATCATAACTCTTAGGCGGTACAATTCTAAGCCCACCGTGCGTATCTTTGTTCAGAACAGAAATGCTATTATAAAACATTGGAAAATTGTTAGATGCTTCATTCGTAGATTTAGTGGCAGGCTTTTTTGCTGGAGCCTTTTTTGCAGGGGCTTTTTTTGCAGCAGCTTTCGCCGGCGTTTTTTTAGCAGTAGCAGCTTTGCTTCCAGTTTTTTTGGCAACCATTTCCATCATCCTTTAATTGGTTCTTTGATTCGGTAAAAAATGTATAACTAAATCTATACTTATACAACTTTGACTTAGCTTAAATAAAATTAACAATAAGCGTCGCAGTTAAAAGTATAGCAATCCACAATACCATAGATCCTGTTGGCCAAACACGCGCCATTCTGCCTTCTGGTCCATGTGAATTATAGAAGCTATCCACTATTCGATTAATCTTAGTTTTTGCGAAGAAAATTATCCCGCTCCATACAGTGTCAATTACCGCAGCCAGTCTACGAATAATAGAGGGTATTAGGCGACGATACACAATATCCGTATCAAGATTAACGGCTCTCACCTCTGGTGGGTGAATGCCTGTTCGCATTAAGAACACAAATGCAAGTAGAGCAAACAGCAATAACTGTAGCTGCCATACAACGTGGTAATTGCTGTATGCGTGATAGTCCACATCGTAAGGAAGCAGCGCGTAAAGCGGGCCCGGGAAGACACCCACAAAGATACAAAGGAATGCGGTTATGCCCATCGCCCACAACATGTGCGATGGCGCTTCTTTCGGGCGTTTGCCACTATCATGGGCAAAGAATGTGAAGAATGGAATTTTTATGCCTGAGTGCGAAAGCACGCCAGCGGATGCAAATACCAGCATCGCCCAGACAATTGTGTAATGGTTTTCAGCTGACGCATCGAGGATCAACGATTTTGTGACGAAGCCTGAGAAGAGCGGGAAGGCAGAGATTGATGCAGCGCCCACCAGACAAAATATCGTTGTGAGCGGCATGGTGCGATAAAGACCACCAAGCTCGGATGCTTTTGACGTGCCAGTTCTAAACAGCACCGCACCAACACTCATAAACAATAATGCCTTGTAGAGAATATGCGCGAACGCATGCGATGCCGTGCCATTGAGGGATAATTCTGTACCAATGCCTACGCCCACAACCATAAAGCCTAATTGGTTGTTGAGTGAGTATGCCAAAACGCGACGTAGGTCGTTTTCAATTTCCGCAAAGAATACCGGGAACACTGTCATTACCGCGCCGATGTAAATCAATATTTCAGTACCAGGAAACCCACGTGCCAATGCATAAACCGCAAGCTTAGTGGTAAAGGCTGAGAGAATTACGGTTCCGGTAACGGTGGCTGCTGGATAGGAGTCTTGCAACCAATTATGCAAGAAAGGAAATGCGCATTTCATGCCGAATGAAATGAAGATCAACCAGGTGGCCAAGCTGCCAAGCGTCATTTTCTCAAATGCGATGGAACTGGTTTCACGATAAAGAAGCACTACGCCTGCAAGTAGGATAACGCCAGAGCCAATCTGAATGATGAGATAGCGAAGCCCGGTATGAAATGCGCCCTCTGTCCGCCTTGCCCAAATGAGGAATACAGAGGCAATTGCTGTTCCTTCCCAATACAAAAACAGCGTTACCAAGTCGCCAGCAAACACTGCACCTATTGCGGACCCGGCATAGGCAAGCGCTGCCACTTGTTGGATCGTGTCTTTGACGTGCCAAGCGTAAAGATTGCCGAGAAAAGCTGCCAAACAGAAGACAAGTCCGAAGATTACGGAGAGCTTGTCGACTCGCATCATTTCAAGCGGTAGGCCAAATAGTTCAACTTCGCCACCGATACCGTGCGGCAGTTCCCATATCATTAAGGCGGCAATGATTGGCACGGCTAGACTTATAATGCCACGCAACCTACCCACAGGAAGTAGCGGTAAAATCAGAGCAGCAATGAGAAATAGAAAGGCAGGTGGGAACGGATTAATCATGGTTGATCTTCTCCAATTCTTCCGGCGGATATTCTTCTGTATCTATCGCTTTCTCACCGTAGTAACTTTCATCACGCATGATGACCGTGCGCAATGCTTTGGCCACAAAGATGATGAATGTGAAAGCCACAAAACCATAAAGTGCATAAAAGCCAGGCACGCTCTCAACGCCAAAATGGCCTTTCTTTGAGAAAGTGAAATTGGCAAGAACGGCAATCACGCAAAATGCGATCAAACTGTTTGTAAGTATTTTGACACTGCCCGGTTTCTCCACCCACATGAACATGCGGCCAAGGAATGGGAAGTCTTCAGGATTTTCTTTTGGCTTTTTGGCCATCACTTAACCTCCCCAATCGGCGCAAGAAATGCCGCAATATCGCCTGCATAAAAGAAAAGAACCACGCAGCCAATGGCGGTGAAGACAGGCGGCGCAACACACCAAAATGGCGCTTCGGCAATGCCGTTTGCAGCGAGCTTGTCATTCTCCTTATCGCGAAGGAAGAACCCTTTAGCTACGAGCGGCAGAAGATAGGCAACGTTTAGGAGCGAAGAAATCATCAGCACGGCAATCATGATAATTTGCCCGGTATCAGCTGCGGCGACCATCAGCATCCACTTACTCCATGAACCACCGAGCGGCGGTAGGCCAATGATGGAAATTGCGCCAATCAAGAATGCCGCAAAGGTGAATGGCATGGCGCGGCCAAGACCTGTCATCTGTTTTATTTCTGTCTTATGTGTCGCGACGTAAATCGCACCGGCACACATGAAGAGCGTAATCTTGCCAAACGCATGCATCACAATATGAAGCCCGCCACCAACCGCGCCCATGGATGTGGCAAGCGCCACACCAAGCGTGATGTAAGACAATTGACTGACAGTTGAATAAGCAAGTCTGGCTTTTAGGTTATCTTTCGTCATGGCGACAATAGAAGCAGCGAGAATGGAGAAAGCAGCTAGCCACATCAACCATTCGGATGCACCAGTCGTAGAAAGAAAATCAATGCCAAAAATATAAATGCCGACTTTGAGCATAGTGAATACACCAGCCTTTACGACCGCAACCGCATGGAGGAGTGCGGAAACAGGCGTAGGTGCGACCATCGCAGCAGGCAACCAGCGGTGGAATGGCATGAGTGCTGCCTTGCCAATGCCGAACGCAAATAGAGCAAGCAAGATCGCCGCCATTACGCCTTCGATTTCTTTGCCACCCAAAATGCCACCGGGCACAAAATCTAACGTCCCAGCAAGAACATATGTCCAGATGGTTGCGACGAGCAAGAAGCCGATAGACGTACCCATCAAAATTCCGAGATAGATGCGCGCGCCGCGCTTGGCTTCGTCCGTCCCCTTATGCGCGACAAGCGGATAAGTGGCTAGTGTCAAAATCTCGTAAAATACGAAGAGCGAGAACATGTTTGCGGAGAAAGCAACCGCCAGTGTCGCGCCAATTGAAAAACAGAAGGCTGCGAAGAAACGAGGGTGATTATCCTCATCGTTCCCACGCATATAGCCGATGGCATAAAGATGAGTGACGCACCAAAGACCAGATGCAATCAGCGCGAACACCATGCCTAGTGGCTCGACATTAAAGGCAATATCCAGACCCGGCATTACTGTGAGCAATGTGAACGTTTCAGACTGTCCGCCGGTATTGCTCAATATCATGACAACCAACCCGAAGGTAATCAGCGCGATAATAAACGTAATGCCATCACGCAAGTTCGGCCTGCTTTCGCCATGCAAAAGATTACTGACACACGCAAGAACCGGCAAGCCAATGGCCGCAAGAATGAGGGTGTTTGTGTCCATTTACTGACCTCCCCCAATCAGGCTTTCTGCAGCGACTTGCGCCATGCCAACTGTCACGTCTGTATCAAAGCCAAACCAGATACAGGCGATTGCGAGAATCCAGATTGGTATCGTCATTGAGAGAGGTGCAGGTTCTGCAACTACACCTTTTGGCGCGGGCTGCATGTAGAGGATTTCGACAACTTTCCAGACGTAAATCACAGCTAGCAGCGAAGACGCAACAATCAAAATTGCTAACCACCAAAGGTCAAGTTTAAGGGCTGCATCCATCAACACCCATTTTGAGATAAAGCCTGCGGTTCCCGGCACCCCAATAAGGCTTAAGCCACCAATCACGAAAGCAGCGCTCGTATATGGCATTTGCTTACCTAGGCCAGCAAGCTTAGCTGTAAAACTTGAACCGCGCTGCATAATATATGCACCGATCACCATGAATAGCACGGCCTTGGTGATACCGTGGTTGAAGAGATGAGCAATGGTTGCCGTCAAACCAGTTGACGTAGCAAGCGCGATGCCGAGCATCATATAGCCGACTTGCGCAACAGACGAATACGCGAGCATGCGTTTTAAATCTTGCTGGAATACTGCAATGATGGAAGCAGCGAACATGGCCAAAATGGCAAGCGGCATGATCACCCATTTGAACGTCGCAACGGCGAAATCAAACTCCGGGTTATAAATCGTGAATATAAAGCGAATGAGGACATAAATCGCGGCTTTGGTGGCAGTCGCGGCAAGGAAGACCGTCACCGCAGATGGTGCAAATGTATAGGCCGATGGTAGCCACAAATGCAGCGGATAGATGGCTGCCTTTAATCCCATACCTATGACGACAAATGCGAAGCCCGCCTGCACTGTGCGATTGCCTTCAAGCTCCGCAATACGCACTGCTAAGTCCGCCATATTGAGCGTACCGGTTGCCACATATAAAAAGCCAATGCCGATGACAAAGAAGGTCGCGCCAATCGTGCCGAGTATTAGATAATCGTAAGCCGCAGTGAGTGCGCGTTTATCTCGCCCTGCTCCAAGTGCAATCAGCACGTAAGTGGAGAGTGAAGAAATTTCCAAGAAGACGAAAACATTGAACGCGTCGCCTGTTGCGACCATGCCCATAAGGCCGGTGAAGCACAAAAGATAGCAGCAATAGAAAAGCGTCAGGCTGATATCTTTGAGTTCAAGCGCAATGCTTCTGATTGCGTAAGGAAGGACAATCGTACTAATCGCGGAAATCAGCATCAGCACGAAAGCGTTTGCCGCATCGATGCGATATTCAATGCCAAGTGGTGGCGCCCATCCGCCCAAATGATAGGAGATGATATTGCCATCCATCACTTGCAACATTAAATGCGCAGAGAATAGGAATGAGATCAAGCTCGCAACAAAGGCAAGTGTCCAAGCCACGTGACGATTGCCAAAAAGAATGCAAAGCGGCGCGGCCATCATTGGCACGACAACCGTTAGCACAGGCAAGTGCGGCACAACGCTCGCTAGATGTTCAGACATGCTTGCCACTATGCACGCCCTCCCATGGAAGAACCTTCTTTGCGGTTTTCCTTTGCTTGAATTTCACTCTCGATTTCCAGAATATCATCTTCTTCAATCGTACCGTATTCCTCACGAATACGAACGATAAGTGCAAGGCCAAGGGCGGTAGTCGCAATGCCCACCACAATCGCAGTAAGAATAAGGACATGCGGCAATGGGTTTGAATAGATGACGGATTTGTCGATGTTCAAATCAACCGGGAAAATTGGCGCAGTGCCACCTGACACTTTGCTCACTGAAATGTAGAACATGAAGACCGAGGCCTGAAAAATATTCAGCCCGATAATCTTCTTAATATAATTACCGCGTGCCACAACAATATAAAAACCTGTCATCATGAGAATGATGAACAACCAGTAGTTTAGATGTCCGAGAATGAATTCCAACATCGCTTACCAATCCTCATCATTTATTCGAGGAGGGCGAGCCGCAAACGCATAATAGATTGCGACCATGACGGCAGCAACCGTAATGCCAACGCCAAGCTCAACCGCGATGATACCGTAATGCTGACCGTCTTTTGGATAAGACGCAAGGATGGAATAATTGAGAAACTCACTGTCCTTGAAAAGGCTGACAACCCCCGTACCGGCATAGAGTAACACACCAACAGCAGTGAGTTTATGCACTACCCATTCCGGCAAAACTTCCTTTACCTTGCGCAGGCCAAACACTGTGCCAAAAAGAATAAAGGCAGCAGCAAAAATAACGCCCGCTTGGAAGCCGCCACCGGGTGAATAGTCGCCATGGAATTGCACATAGAGTGCGAACAAAATAATCGGCGCGACGATCAACTTGGTGATAACGCGGAGGATAAGGTGATGGCGCATTAGCTTTCACCTCGCTTTCGCCGACGAGCAAAACCGCCAATTAAAATCAACACGCCGATTGCTGCAGTGAACACCACAACCGTTTCACCGAGCGTATCGTAGCCACGGTAGCTTGCCAAAATGGCAGTAACAACATTGGGCACGCCCGTATCTTTTGGCGTGCGCTCAAGATATTGCGCAGCAACATGAGTTTGCGCCGGACTATCTGCCGAACCAAAGCTCGGCATATCCAGTGTGCCATAAATTAAAACTGCACCCGTTGCCAACACAACCAGTAAAGGTACGATTGACTGTTTGGGTGCTTTGGTGGTGCGCGAAGTTAGCGCAATTGTACCAAGCATCAACACTGTTGATATCCCTGCCCCAACGGCTGCTTCCGTAAAGGCAACATCCACAGCATCAAGCGTCACAAATAAAAGTGCCGCAAGCAGGCTAAAAACACCAGAAAGCATGACAACCGCGAAGAGTTGGCGCAAGCGTAGAATAGCGAATGCAGTGATAACCATCATTGAGAAGAGAACAAGATTGATAAAGATTTCCATCACGCCTTGCCCTTCGTTTTGGGTTTACGCGCAGCAGTCTTTTTTGCAGCGGCAGTTTTCTTCTTTGGTAAGGCAGGAATTTTTTGCCCTTGCGGCAGGAAGCCTGAAACCATCGCAGCGTTCGCAACCGCATGCGTAGCGGTTGGGCCAGTGATAAAGAGGAAGATGCCGATGATGACGAGCTTCACCGCGATGAGAAAATCACCTGTATTCAAAGCTTGCAACATCATACCAATGGTGAGCAAAATCATGCCTGCTGAATCTTTCACGGAAACCGCATGTAAACGCGACCAGAAATCAGGAAAGCGTAATGTGCCAAGCGCGCCTATGAGCATGAATGCGCTGCCACTCAGAATTGCTATCCAGCTTAGTATTTCAATCACTAACTCCATTAAACGCGTGCCCCCCGGTCTTTCAGGCGGCCCTTTTGAGTAGGCTTACCTTTTGGGGTGGGAGACGTGT
>CAZXZQ010000037.1:0-13954 GCA_964645215.1 uncultured Rhizobiaceae bacterium
ATTAATGCTTAAAATCTCATTCATCTCGTTCATATCAATCGAGATGCCGCCTGCGGGTGCATTCACACCACCTTCAAGCGAGGTACCCGTGCCAAACGGAATTATTGGCACTTTATGCTGCGCACATACGCGAACAATATCTTGAACATCTTCCGTTGATTTTGCGTAGATCACGGCATCAGGCAATTGGGCTGGAATATAGGTTGTTGTATGCGCATGTTGCTCACGCAATGCTTGAGAGGTTTTAAGCTGCTCCCCAAATCGCTGCTTTAATACAGAGACAGCAGTTTCAATGCCATCTTCATTGCGTTCAATTACCTCTAAGTCTTGCAAAGCCAAGCTATATTCTCCTCGCATTATTCATATGTTTTTTATAACGATAAAGAAGCAAGCGCATGTATGCAAACAAGAAGTTTGTGATCCAAATCCAGTTTGTTAACAGGGACTAGCCTTGCGTGATCTATGATCCTGTGAATTATAGATGTAATTAAGAATGAAATATCAATGAAACGAACCGGAAATGCCGGAAATATTAAAACAATTACCGTCACTCATATATAAATGGATTGAACCCAACCTCTCTGGTTTCAACTCAGAGAGACAATTGGCAGTTTGGTTTATTGCCATGATTATCGGCATAGCGGTTTCATTAGCAGCAATTGTTTTTCGTGAGCTGATTGGCATTGTGCAACTTTATTGGCTGATGGATCGCTCAGAAAATGTTGTATCAGCAGCAGCTTCTATTCCTTGGTACATAATACTATTAGCTCCAATAATAGGCGGAGCGATTGTCGGCTGGATATTGACCCGCTTTTTACCTGCTAGACGAACCGGCGGCATAGCAGATGTAATGGAAGCACGCACAATGGCAGGCCGTTCCATACGTTCCAGGCCAGCAATCATTTCAGCACTAGCGACAACCATATCACTGGGTTCTGGCGCAAGTGCCGGACGTGAAGGTCCTATGGTTCATTTAGGCGCCGCAATCGCGGCCTCATTCACGCATCATTTGAGGCTACCAGCATGGTCGCACAATACACTATTGGCAAGTGGCGCAGCGGCAGCCGTATCTGCATCCTTTAATGCGCCCATAGCCGGTGTTTTGTTTGCGCATGAAATCGTGCTTGGCCACTATGCCCGCCGCTCCTTTGTACCAATTGTTATCGCAGCGGTTGGAGGAACACTACTCTCACGTGCTTGGTTTGGCGATGTAGCGGCCTTTATCATTCCTGATTATCAAATCACATCATATTGGGAATTTCCTGCCTTTGCTTTGTTGGGACTGATATGCGCACTGGTTTCTGTGATTTTTCAGTTTGCAATGGTAGGTACGGATTATGTCGCGCGCCGGATTGATATTCCTCTATTTTACCGCCCGGTGATTGGCGGGGTTATGATTGGTACAATCGGCATATTTTTCCCCGAAGTTTTGGGGGTTGGATATGAAGCAACCGACATGGCGCTAAAAAATCAACTTGGGATCCAGTTACTGCTCATATTGCTTGTCGCCAAAACCGCAGCAACCGCTATCACATTAGCATCCCGGTTTGGCGGAGGTGTTTTCTCACCAGCACTATATTTGGGCGCAATGACAGGTGGGGCCTATGGTCTTATTGCATCCAGCGTTTTCCCCGAACTTGCTTCCAGCCAAGGCCTTTACGCAATTTTGGGAATGGGCGCTGTAGCAGCGGCGGTCATTGGAGCACCCATATCCACCGCCATGATCGTGTTTGAACTCACTGGTGGATACACACTAACAATTGCACTTCTTCTGGCCGTTTCCATTTCCACAGGTATCAATCAAGCAATTCATGGTCATTCCTTGTTTGAATGGCAGTTGGAAATGCGCGGTCTTTTCTTACGCGATGGGCCGCACAAATATCTCATGCGCTCCATGAAGGTTGAAGATTTTATGACGCCAGAAGAAGGCCCTGATTTTGAAACTCTCGAACCAGATGAAGATGGTAACGTACCGCCGCACCTCGTAGTTAAGGATACGCTAGAAAACACATTGCGAGTTTTTGACGAAGGCGGTTATCCGAGCCTCCCTGTTCTTATAAGCCCAAGTGACAGGCGGATTATTGGTACAGTTGCCCACAATGTTGCTTTGGCCCGCTTCAACAAAGCCTTGGTTGCAGCAAGTGAAGAAGAGCATAAGGCGTAAATCAATTGTGATTCAGTACATTTGATTTAGTTTGTTATATATTGTTTTTTAACACATTTTATTGAGCTATCATGTCAAAACTCTTTTCCCGATACACACTACGCTCTGTAACCTTTAAAAACCGCATCGCCGTTTCTCCCATGAGCCAATATCGCGCTATAGATGGTTATGCGAATGATTGGCACAAAGTACATCTCGGCCGTTTTGCACTGGGTGGCGCTGGCTTGGTGTATGCAGAAGCAACCGCAGTTCAAAAAGAAGGCCGCCGCACCCATGGCGATCTAGGTTTGTGGGAAGATGGTCAGATTGAAGACCTCAAGTCCATCTGCGCATTCATTGAAGCAGAAGGTTCTGTTCCGGGTGTTCAACTTGGCCATGCGGGCCGCAAGGCTTCCGAGCGTCGCCCATGGCATAATGAAACACCTGTAGACGAGGAAGACATCAAGGACCGTGATGAACATCCATGGGAGGCGCTGGCACCCTCACCTATTGCTTATGCGGATGGCTGGCCAACGCCTCATGAAATGACGGAGCAAGACATTGCAGCAACCATCGAAGCATTTGGGCAAGCTGCAAGACGTTCTTATGAAGCAGGTTTCAAGATCATTGAAGTCTACGCAGCACATGGTTTTCTTGTACATCAATTTCTGTCACCCATCGCTAACCAGCGCACGGACCAATGGGGCGGCACATTAGAAAACAGAACACGATTTGCTGTCGAAATTGCAAAATCCATTCGCGCAAATTGGTCAGATGATCTACCGCTTGCATTTAGGCTTTCGGCAACAGACTGGCTTGAAGGTGGGTTAGAAATAGAAGACACCATCAAAATCACCCATGCCTTAAAAGAGGCAGGCGTTGATATGATTGATTGCTCAACTGGTGGCATTGGCGGCAAAGAGCGCCCACGCCGCATGGTTATCGAACAAGGCTTTCAAGTGCCATTCGCGGAACAATTACGCAACAACGCTGACATGCCAACAATGGCTGTTGGCTTTTTATGGGACGCAGAAAAATGTGCGGAAATTATAGATAGCGGACAAGCGGATATGATTGCCCTTGCGCGTGAATTACTAGACGACCCAAACTGGCCTCTTCACGCAGCTGCTAAACTTGGTGCCAATGAAAACCATGCATTATGGCCCATTGAAAGTGGCTGGTGGTTGATGAAACGAGATCGATTACTCAGCAAATTGGGGTTGCGATAACGCTAAAACCCGATCCGTCCAAAGCCGGGCAGTTTGATTGCGGGGTTAACGACATCAATGCCCGTTACAAGCCCAAGAAAATTTAGCTCTACGCCGTGGCGTTTGCCAATAGCAAAACCAGCATAACCATTAAGGCTAGCCTGAACGTTCAACCAGTCTGGATCAACATGTACATATTTGCCTGGTGCGATGAAATCTCTTCCAACCGCATTGGGCGGCAAGGCAAGTCCTAACTCCGGCACTTGGTTTAAAACATATGCCACAAAGCTGTTTGAGTTGGGCCCAGGCCAAAGCGTATACGCGCCTCTTCCGCTATGCGGGTAAGCCCTAACCGTCGCCTCAATTTTTGGAATAATTGCTTCGGCTTCCTCGCCCCTGATAATGGAAATTATTTCAGGCTCATTCGAATACCATCGCGCATCCGGAGCATAGGCATTAAATCGCACTGGTTGTCCCCAACCCACGACCTCATATCGGCGATATTGATCCCCTTGTTTGTCCTTTACAACAATCCAAGAATGCAGCGCTAAAGCACCTTTTAAGCGCCCTGTGCGAGCAGCCATCAGATAAATTACAGCATCTTGATCTTCAACCACAGAGGGAAGAATACCAGCACTCGTCCAATCAGCGACGTTCCAACTGGCCGCATGGTTTTTTGTTTGCCACACCCCAATTGAAGCAAGAGCAGGCAGAATAAAAACCAGCAATAAAAACAACGCCAATCGTTTTAAAATTCTAAACACAAACATTTCCAATCTGTAACGTATTTCACCACGATATAGCAGTAAAATTTTGGCGAGGAAGAGACAGATACGTGCAAATTTCTTGCAGATATTACTACTTGCTCATTGAACCATTCCATGACAATTTCGCTTAAGGATATTTCATTAGGAGATTTGATCATGTCTGTAGAGCCACTCCACAAAGGTGACACCTCAAACCTGCCCTATTACGAAGAGCGCGTTGATCTTGCAGCCGCATTTCGTTGGACGGTTAGGTTTAACATGCATGAAGCGGTGGCCAATCATTTCTCCCTCTCGGTCAATGATGATGGTACACAGTTTCTGATCAACCCAAACCAACGTCATTTCTCGCTTATCAAAGCATCTGACATTTTATTGCTTGATGCGAATGATCCTTCAACACTTGACCGTCCGGACGCACCAGATGAAACCGCATGGGGTTTACATGGTGCGCTCCACCGCAATTGTCCGCATGCACGGTGTGCCCTACATGTGCATTCCGTCCACGCGACCGTTTTGGCAAGTCTTAAAGATTCTAGGCTTAAAGCAATTGATCAAAACACAGCAATTTTTCACAATCGCCATGTGATTGATGAAGAATATGGTGGCCTTGCGTTTGAAGAAGAAGGCGAGCGCTGCTCTCAATTATTCGCTGATCCGAAACAAAAGGTCATGATCATGGGCAATCATGGTGTGATGGTTATCGGTGACAGTGTGGCTGATACATTCAACCGCCTATACTACTTCGAACGCGCAGCAGAGACTTATGTAAAAGCACTCTGGACTGGCCAACCTTTGCGCGAGCTTTCAGAAGAGATCGCAGAAAAAACTGCACAGGAAATAGAAGAATACGACAACCAAGCTGGCTATCATTTTTCAGATCTCAAAGAAATTCTAGATCGCGAAGAACCCGAGTACAGAAACTAATCTCTATTCAAAATAGACGCGGTGCGAAAGATCCTCACCATTTGAAATGGTGAGTTGCTTAAAGCCGGCCATGCGCAGCAGGTCAAAGAAGTTAAGTTGCTCCACATGGCCGAACTTAGCAAATAATGGGGAAAGCCTTGCGTCTGCTGTCATAGATGCAAGCAAGCCTCTTAAGCGAAAGAGTGTATTGTAACGGTCAGAACTGGTCGCAACAATGATAAGCTTTTGAGCATCTCCACCCTTGGCAAACATATGATAAACAGGCGCATAAGGGCGTTGTTTTTGCAGCTTGTCCAATTGCGTTACAAAACCAACACGTGAACGTCGGCTCACACCCGGCAATTCAGGCAAAGGCGCTCGATATGTTTCTTCACTTTGATGTGCTGGGTAATAATAACCGGCATGTTTATCTTTACGTTCTTGAGCAGCGGCCGATACAACAAAGACTGAAACCATAAAAATGAAAGCCATCACCAAACTGAGCGAAATTGCATAAGTGTGATCTTTTTGTTTTCTTGCCGGATGTAACATAAAAATATCCTTTATTATTGCTTCCTAAAAATATGGGTAGCATTTCACCCTAATTACAAGAAAATCTACTTCACTCTTGTTTCACGTTAACGAGATTGCCTGCGTCAAAACACCCATTCCCGCCCTTCGTTTTCTACCCTAACATTTAAATGCATTTAGCGCATAGAAGGCAAGCTTATAATGACATGGACATACCATCCTGATCGCGAAGGGATAATTTCAGAAACCCATGCCCGCCCCTCACAACCTGTTGTAGGGCCTGCAGCAATATTGCACCTTGCTTTTCGTGCGACGGATGACGTCTATGATGCGTTTTTCCAAATTTTGGCCAAAGACAAAGCTCCAAATGACGCGCGGCACCAAACGGGCAGAATTGGCAAAACTGTAGTAAAATTAGAGCGCCATACCGAGTTTATGTCTTGCACGATGTTTTTAGAATATCTCGATGGCAAGCCTGACGATCAGTTACATGAATTTTGCAGAAGAACTTTCCCAATTGAAAAACTGGAAGTGCTGGCAGTCTTAAGGTTGTCATTGGTAAAATCTGCACGCGAGATGCTGAATTGCCTTCCGTTAGAACATCGAATTTATGGCGGACGAATTCGCAATGGTATTGAGGTTCGTTCAAATTTCAGACCAGATGATGATGGGATAGTAAATTTTGCAGTCTTTGCAAAAGGTCTGTCAGGTGAAGAAATCGGTCGACGCTTGCAACGCTTAATGGAAATGGAAACCTACCGTACCATGACTTTGCTTGGCCTACCTATTGCAAGGCGTGCGGGCATGAAACTATCAGAATATGAAGCGGCACTTGCAAAATACAAACTGCCTGCAAACGGCGAAGCTAAACACAAAACAGATGATACGCTCTTCAAAGAACTTTCTGAACTCTCTGAAAATAATAGTACCTTAATGACGGAAACCAGATATCGCTTTGCCGCAAGCCGAGCGTATTATAGTCTTTTCCAACAGCGTATAATGTCACTTGAAGAAGAAAAAGTGGGCGATGTACAAACCATGACTGGGTTTCTGAAATCGCGTTTAGAACCCGCCATGGCAACTATTGAAAGTACAGCGAAGCGGCAAGAAACGATAACAGACGACTTATCACAAGCCTTGGTTTTATTGAGAACCAGAATAGAGCTAAGCCTCAACAAGGGTAATCAAGCCTTATTGCGTTCCATGGATAAACGCCACGACCAGCAGCTCAAAATTTCGCAAACCGTAGAAGGCCTCTCGATAGTTGCCATCACTTATTACGCGGTTGGCCTTGTTTCTTATCTGTTGAAGGCACTCGCGGCACAGTCTTGGATGCCCTTCTCTACGACTGTATTAACCGCTATCTCAGTGCCAATTATTTTCGCACTTGTCTTCGTCTCTCTTCGTAAATTACGCAAAAACTGGGAAGAACATTCCCAATCTGAATAGAAGCTGAATACTGCGCGTATATTCCGCTGCCAAATTTCATTTAAAAGTGAGAATTGGTGAGCAACTGTTATTTGCTATTGATCACTGAAACCCTCACATTCTTCTCAATTGATTTATTATGACAGGAGATATTCTATGAACCGTCGCACATTTCTTTCGACTGGCTCTGCTTTCGCCGTTACAATCGTATCCTCAGCACCTGCATTTGCTGCATCTCGAAAAGGCACGTTTAGAGGTCAATCTAACCATGTTACTAAAGGCAGCGTGACGGTAAAGGGTAACAAGATCACCCTCCAAGGTAATTTCTTCTTTGATGGCGCGCCTGACCCACGTGTTGCTTTAGGCAAGGGTGGCCGTTTTTCCAAAGGCACTGACTTCGCAAAACTGAAGAAGGACAAGGGCAAACAAACCTATACAATCCCGTCAAAAATTGACCCATCCAAGCACGACACTGTTGTAATTTGGTGTAGAAAATTCTCAGTCCCACTCGGTTTCGCTAAAATTTCTTAAGCTGGAGCACCTTGCTCAAAACACATATGTAACGTTTATTGTCCTCCCTCATATGTGTAAAAATAACCATGCCTGTACTCCTGCAGGCATGGTTTTTATTTTATTGACCCGCTATAGCTTTTGCCAAACGAACCAGATTTATAAACTCCGCACGATAGCCAAATTCATCTTCACCCTTGGCAGAATTTGCCAGCTCAATCACATCATCATAGGCGTAGTCGCCTGTATATTGTCCGCCACGCAACAACTGCCCATAAGCAGCAACAGCAGACGCAAAACGTGCATCAGGTTTAGCAGATTGAACAGACGAGATTTCGTCACCCGTTGTAACGGCCCGTGTAATCAAAGTGCTTTCATCACTATCCGGCAATTTATAACGGATTTTCAAGAAACCATATTCAACGGCAGGCATTGCCAATTCAACAGTCCTCGAACCATAGCGCAGATCATCTACAAGCTTAGCTTCAGAATTCGCTGGCGTAATTTCATAAAGCGCCGTCACCGTATGCCCTGCTCCAATGTCGCCAGCATCCACTTTATCATTGTTGAAATCTTCGCGGTTTAATGCGCGTGTTTCATAACCGATTAAACGGTATTCACTCACAAGTGCCGGGTTAAACTCAACTTGCAATTTCACATCCTTGGCGATTGTGAAAAGCGTTGACCCTGCCTCTTCCACCAAAACTTTCCGAGCTTCGCTTAATGTATCGATATAAGCTGCATTGCCATTGCCGTTTTGCGCAAGCGTCTGCATAAGTTCATCATTATAATTGCCGCGCCCAAAGCCAAGCACGGAAAGCGTTACGCCCGTATCGCGCTTGCGTTCGATGTAACTCTTGAGCTCTTCAGGGTTTGAAACACCGACATTAAAGTCACCATCGGTTGCAAGGATGACGCGATTCACGCCCTCTTCATTGAGGTTCTGTTCCGCCAGCGCATAGGCTTGTTTGATACCAGAAGCCCCTGCAGTTGAACCACCCGCATGCAGCCTGTCCAACGCAAAAAGGATTTTGTTTTTGTCCTTGGCTTTTGTTGGCTCCAACACCGTGCCTGCACTGCCCGCATAGGTGACGATAGAAATCGTATCATCAGGTTTAAGGCTTGAAAGCAACAGCTTAAATGAATTGCGCAATAGCGGCAATTTATTAGGCGCGTGCATGGAACCTGACGTATCAATCAGGAAAACAAGGTTAGATGCAGGCGTTTCCGAGGTGTCAATCTCATAACCTTTTATGCCAATCGACATCAGTTTCGTGCCTTCATTCCATGGCGTTGGCATGATGGAAACATTTGTATTGAACGGCTCAGACTTATCGCTCGGCGCTTCGTAGCCATAATCAAAATAGTTGATGAGTTCCTCAACCCGAACCGCATTCTTTTGCGGCAGTTGATTATTGTTAATCGCTGAACGCATAAAGGCATAAGAAGCCGTATCCACATCCACAGAGAAGGTTGAAACAGGCTCTTCTTTGGTCACCTTAACCGGATTGGTTTCGATGGTTGAGAATTTGTCCCGGCCCTCATCTTGGTATTGGGGAGAAGTTATATCATTTGAGTTTGCAGGTGCGGTAAGGCCTTTTGTAATCCTAGAGCGCGCAATCTGTTCTTCAGTACAACAAACTGTAGCAACACCAAAACTAAACTCCTCAATCTTATCAAATTCCGATCTAGAAGTTGGTGGTCTTTGTATTAACTTGGCATACTCCTGCTTGTTTAATTTATTATTCCCAACTACCCGGGAAGCATTTCTACTTGATTGATTTAAAGGTGCGCTCTGCAATCTTTTTCTATCTATTTGAGCTTTTTCAATTTGAGGTGACTGAGGAGCATTTTGAATCAATCGATTTGTTTTATCTTTTAAAGATGCATTCGGTTCAGAAGACTGGGGAACTTCTCCGTTACTTGAGTATAACCCAAGCTCTCTTTTTGGCACCAGCTCACCCAGATTTCCACTCACAACAACCAAGGCCAGCACCGCAATGCTCGCGCTGCCCATCATGCCATACGCAAATTTTGTATTTATATTCTGCAATTTCTTTCTCCAATCAAACAAAGGTTTCTTTTCGTTGCCTTGTTGATTGAGACGCGCGCCGGTTTCATTTCCTTGGTTGTCGGCAATAATTTTCTCCTGCTCGAACGCATGTATGGCCGCAGCAACCGCACCTGCCTTAGAAGAGGCACCGGAAACTTGTGCGTCTTGCGCTTTAAACGCCGCTTGCATTTTTTTCAATTCATCACTCATGCTTCTTCCCTCGCGAGTTGGCGCAAGGCCTTCTTCAATTCACTCATCCGCCAAGAGATTGTGGATTCCTTTACACCCAGAATTTCCCCTGCCTGAACATGGTTCATCCCCTCACCCACCACCAAAATTGCTGTCTCGCGCAAATCGTCACTTAACTGTTCCAGCATTTCATAGAGCCATGAAATCTGTTTTTGTGCCTCGGTCTCCTCACCACAACGCAGCGCCTCAAGCTCAATATATTCATCCAACACGCGGTTAGCAGTTGCTTCCTTACGCTTGAAATCTCGCACTCGGTTCAGCACCACCTGATAGAGCCAGGTTGTGAAACTGGCGTCTTGCCGCCAGGATTTAAGCTTCGTCACCAGAGACACGCACACATCCTGCGCTAGGTCTTCTGCCAATTCTCGGTTGCGTACGAACCGCATGGCAATACGCAAAATTCGGTCGTAGTGACGCTCCAGCAATGCCTGAAAGGCTGCTTGGTCACCATCACCCGCACGCTGAGCCAGCGCATTATCAGTTACATTTGCGTCCAAAAATCCGCTCTTGTTTAACTCATTTACCCTATTGGACGTATGAGAAACCCAAATCCTTGGCGGGATTGTGATGTTTTTTGCATTTTTTTCAAAACCGTTGGAAATAGGCGATTTCGGGCTGCAAATTAAGACAAAACGCGCTAAATAGAACAAATGTCGAACCCGTTTGATTCCGTACCTGATGATTTTGAACCTGCACCGGCGGCCCCTGCGCCGTCCGGCATTGCAGCGCGTGCTATGGCGCAAAGCCGAGGGCAAAACGCACCGGACTATTTTGAAGGGCTGAACCCAGAGCAGTTAGACGCGGTGGAAACACTTGATGGCCCGCTTCTGGTTTTAGCAGGCGCGGGCACAGGCAAGACGCGCGTTCTCACCACACGCATCGCGCATATTATTGCAACCGGTCGTGCTTACCCATCTCAAATTTTGGCAGTGACTTTCACCAACAAAGCAGCACGCGAAATGAAGGAGCGCATCCATCGCTATGCCGGTGATGCTGTTGAAGGCATGCCTTGGCTTGGCACGTTCCACTCAATTTGCGTAAAAATCCTGCGCCGCAATGCAGAGCTTGTTGACCTGAAGCCAGATTTCACCATTCTGGATATGGACGACCAAATTCGCCTCCTAAAACAGCTCATCCGGGCAGAAGGCATTGACGATAAACGCTGGCCAGCCCGCACGTTGGCAGCATTAATCGATGGTTGGAAAAACAAAGCGCTTTCACCAGACCAGATATCGGAAGGTGACGCACGTTCATTTGGCGATGGTCGTGGACGTGATCTTTACCGCCAATACCAAGAGCGCCTTAAAATCCTCAACGCGACAGATTTCGGCGATCTTTTGTGTGAGTGTATTCGCTTGTTCAAGGAAAACCCAAGCGTGCTTGCAGAGTTCCAACACCGCTTCAAATACATTCTGGTTGATGAGTACCAAGACACCAACGTCTCACAATATATGTGGTTGAGATTGTTGGCGCAGAGACAGTCTTCCGAAGGCGCATCCGCACCTTCGTCCGTTCACACGCAGGCGTCTCAGCTAAACGCTTCGAATGGCGCTGCCACGGAGGGAGTCGAAACCACCTCACCCTTCCCGGCAGGACAAGGTTTTGACGACGACAGTCAAAACCGCCAGTCCGTGAGCGAGCGCGAGGACGGACGTCCGAGCGAAAAACAAACAAACACCAACAAATATTCTCCGAATATTTGTTGCGTTGGCGATGATGATCAATCCATCTACGGTTGGCGTGGGGCGGAAGTTGATAACATCCTGCGGTTTGACAAAGACTTCCCTTCCGCGAAAGTCATCCGACTTGAACGCAATTACCGTTCCACAGCACACATTTTGGGCGCAGCGGGTCAGCTCATCTCTAACAATGAAGGCCGCTTAGGCAAGACGCTTTTCACTGAAGCAGAAGACCCGGATGCATCAAAGGTCATTGTTTCGCACGGGTGGGATTCAGAAGAAGAAGCTCGCTCGATTGGTGATGAGATTGAAGCACTGCAATCCAAAGGCCATACGCTAAACGAAATTGCCATTCTCGTTCGCGCCTCGTTTCAGATGCGAGAATTTGAGGACCGTTTTGTCACGATGGGTTTGAATTACCGCGTCATTGGCGGGCCGCGTTTTTATGAACGCATGGAAATTCGCGATGCCATGGCCTATTTCCGCGTTACCTGTCAACCAGCGGATGATCTTGCCTTTGAACGCATTGTCAACAATCCGAAACGCGGCATTGGCGACGCAACGCTTCGCACCATACATGACAATGCTCGCGCGCGCGGCGTTCCGCTCACCATCGCAGCACGTGAACTTACCGAGACAGAAGAGCTAAAGCCAAAGGTGCGCGCGACCCTTAAAGGCGTGCTCGATGATTTCGACCGCTGGCGCGGCCAGCTCACCGGCTTGCCGCATACTGAACTGGCCGAGATGATTTTAGAAGAATCCGGCTATACCGAAAAATGGCAAAACGACCGTTCGGCAGAAGCGCCCGGCCGCCTTGAAAACCTGAAAGAACTCATCCGCTCCATGGAAGAGTTTGAAAACTTACCCGGCTTTCTGGAGCATGTAAGCTTGGTCATGGACACAACCAATGACGAAGACTTGGACGCCGTTTCGCTAATGACGCTCCATTCCGCCAAAGGGCTGGAATTTGACACGGTCTTCCTGCCCGGATGGGAGGAAGGTCTCTTTCCGCACCAACGCTCGCTCGACGAAGGCGGCAAATCAGGCCTCGAAGAAGAGCGGCGTTTGGCTTACGTCGGCATCACCCGCGCACGGACCCGCTGCTACATCTGGTTTGTACAAAACCGCCGTATTCATGGGTTATGGCAAACCTCCATTCCGTCCCGCTTTGTGGATGAACTGCCCCCAGACCACGTGGAAGTAGCGGAACAACAATCCTCTTACGGAGGTTATGGCTCACAAGGCTCCGGTGGCCAATATGGCGCGAGTAGGTTCGATAAAATGGACACGTTCGACAATACCTATTCAACGCCCGGCTGGAACCGCGCCAAAAACAAATCATCTGGCGCTTCATCAGGCAAAGGCTCTTGGGGCGGTAAGACAATCGAAGGTAATCTCGTTGCCTCCTCCATCAATGAATCAACATCCAATTTCTCAGTCGGTGACCGTGTGTTTCATATGAAATTCGGCAATGGCAATATCGCAAGTATTGATGGGAATAAACTGACGATAGACTTCGACAAGGCCGGACAGAAGCGCGTGTTGGATAGTTTTGTTGAGGGAAAATAAAAAGATTCGTAAATATGGGAAAAGAAGTTTTCCACAAAATTTATGTTACATACCCCACCCTCATCTTAAGACGCAAACGCATGGGCCTCGCCCTTCGACAAGCTTGAGGTATGAGGAGATACTTTTTGGCGAAGCTTCCCCACCCTCATCCTGAGGTGCGAACGCAGTGAGCCTCGAAGGACGTGGGTGACCAACATCGTAGCCTTGTCCTTCGAGACGGCACTGCGTGCCTCCTCAGGATGAGGGTTTTGATTTCTTTTTGCGCTTACTCAACTCAGGCAAACTTTCATAAGCATATGCGATCAGTGCTTCTTTCTTCTTGCGATTCCAGCCTTTGATTTGCCGCTCTCTAGCGATTGCATCCGTAATGCGGTCATACGTTTCGCAGAAGACAAGTTTTACCGGCAGTCGTTTGGAAGTATAGCCTTTATATACACCCTGATTATGCTCCCAAACACGCGCTTCAACGCCTTGCTTGGTCAAACCAGTATAGTAAGAACCATCGGCACACTCGACAATATAAACGGTAACTTCCACAACACACTCCCGCACACATGAGATTTTGCCTATGCGGTACCGCGAAGTCAATAGATCCCAGCTAACAGTAGTAGTCAGCATGACGGAGAGTTGGGCCTCTATCTTCGACAAGCTCAGGGTGAGGTCTTAAGGATTGATGGCTTTATCCAATCACCCTCATCCTGAGGTGTGAGTGTAACGAGCCTCGAAGGACGTGGGTGGCCAACATCGTGGCCTTGTCAAACTTCTTCTCCTGCGTCACACTCACCCCATCAGGAGAACGCCATGAAGTTGATGAACACAATATTGGCCAGTTTGTTGATAATTTTGGCCCAACCACTTTATGCACAAGAGAGTGGAGAGGGAAATGCGCCTCCCGCGCCCGTTTCCATCTGTCA
>CAZXZQ010000038.1:0-13811 GCA_964645215.1 uncultured Rhizobiaceae bacterium
CATCATTGCCTTCGCCACCGTTGAGAATGTCATTGCCGGCGCTACCAATTAGCGTGTCGTTACCAGCATTGCCGAACAGAACATCATTGCCATCGCGTCCGGTTAAACGGTTTGCGCCATCATCGCCAGTCAGAGCATCCTCAAAAGCGCTGCCTGCAAGGTTTTCGATTGATTCAAGTTCATCGCCTTCTGCTTGACCAAAGCGGGCTTCGCCGGTTGCAAGATTTACCAATACGCCTTCGACGGATGCCGTATAATCTGATGTATCAATGCCATCGCCACCATCAATAAAGTCTGCGCCTGAGCCGCCGAGCAAAGTATCGTTGCCGCCTTCGCCAAAGAGTTCATCATTGCCGGAAAGGCCACCTAGTCGATTTGCCTGATTATCGCCTTCGAGCGTGTCAAAAAAGCGGGAGCCATTCAGGTTTTCGATATTGGCAAGCACGTCGCCTGCAGCATCACCTTCTTCTGCCGTGTTAAACAGAAGGCTGATGTTTACGCCAGCGCTTGAGGTTGAATAATCTGCCTGATCAATGCCATTACCGCCATCTATGAAGTCAGCACCTTGTCCACCACGGATGTGGTCACTGCCGTCATCGCCAAAAAGTGTGTCATTCCCATCATTTCCTGAAAGTTGGTTTGCTTGATCGTCACCAAAAATAGTATCGATTGCGTTTGAACCAACAATGTTTTCAATCGATTGAAGCGTGTCGCCTTCTGCGTCACCGCCGCTGAATAAAGCTGCTTCCAGATTGATATCTATGCCGCCGGTAGATGTAGAATAATTTGCCGTGTCGTTGCCCAGATTGCCGTTGAGCGTATCCGCGCCAGCGCCACCAATCAAAATGTCATCTCCGCCGAGCCCATCAATAACATTATCCAAAGCATTTCCTTGCAGAAAGTCATCGACATCAGAACCTTCGATAATGCGTGATTGCTCTGCTGCAAATGCATTGATGAGAGGGCTGAGTTCATTAAGCTGAATAGCGTCTACTACAACATAGCCAAAACCGGCAGGGCCTTCCGTTACTTCTAAGCCAAGTGCAGTAAGTGTCGGAATAAGCTGTGGGTTTTGAAGCGTTACCGGATCTATAACAAATACAGACAGCCCATTTGCTCCATTCGTTCCATCTATGCCATTTACACCGTCAATTCCATCGCGCCCGTCTGCGCCATTGGTGCCATTAGCACCGCTCAGGCCGTCTATACCATTGACGCCGTCTTGACCGTTTACTCCATTTTGCCCGGCATCACCATCTTGGCCATTTGTACCATTTAATCCATCTGTTCCATCTTCACCATCCGCGCCAAGTGCGATGCTTACTTCATTTCCACTGCCTGATGCGAATGATACATCATTATTGGATGCTGGGGCATTGAATACAATCTCACTTGTGATCTGCGAAGGATCACTAACGCTTTGCGCTTGTGTGATTGTGCCTTTTGGCAGGCCATTTTCCGTTGGAAAAGTGTTGTCTATAGCAGGGCTGCCAAGGTTTGGGACAGAAGAAAAAGCACCATTATCAAGCGACGCAACATTAACATTTTGGCTTTCGGGTTCGATGGCGCTTCCCAAAATACTGTCCACATTGAACGATGCAGGGGCAGGAAGCGTTTGCCCGTCAATTACATCTTGCGAGAGATTGCTAACCTCTAGTTCACCGGTCTCACTATTAGTTTCTTGTGCGTGCGCTTTAAGCTGCGTTGCTAGAATAACTGAGCCTGCCGCAACTGCGCTGCCTACAAGGCTTGCTGTAACATTTCTATTTTCTGTTGGATTTTTCTCAAAATTTGAACACGCGTGTTCGCACCCTTTAGATGCAAACATGTCCGCCGCAGACACGTTAGCCAAGGTCCATACTCCATACAATTTGAACTAAACTTTAACTATCACAAAAGTTAATTTCTGGGAATCCCTAGATTAACGTTTTGTTAATTTCTCGACTAGCATGGTTAATATTTGATGAAGTGGAAGTCTTATTTGATTAATGCATAGCATGTACGTGAGTTCTTTAAATAAAGTGTGGTTAATGGAGGAGGATTTGTTAGTTCACTGATAGTTTGTTATTGATTTTGTTTGGTTTCCGAAAGCATATCTATGCTTTCGTCCGTCTCTCGGCATTGCTGCGCTTGCCTGCTGACCAATGGCTCACACACTTACGTTTTGGCTAATCGCTAAAGCCTTGTGCTGCTACGTAGAGTTGGGATACTTCTTCCCTCCATTGAGGGGGAGAATTTAAGCGCTCGGAAAACAATCCAAAGCAAAAGCAAGGATAGCATATTATTTACTGCAAATTATCAACGTCACTTTGTGTTACTATATAATCAGCGGTAAACGTAACCTTGTCGAAGGGTGCTAAAGTATCCCAAATTCCATCATTATTAACGCTGTTAGAAGAGTCATCTTCAATAGCATTATCTTCTGTTAAAGCTTCATTACTTGGAGAAGGTGGTGCCCCTGATCCATTGTGTATGTCGGTTAATGAAATATTTGAAATAGGTTGATTTCCTATATTGGTAACTTCATAAGTATATGTAACTGTTGTTCCAGCAGCTACGTTAATGTCTGGACTTGCGGTTTTTGTTATTAAAATATCTGGATTAGCGGTGTCTTGATTGACATCCCCGACAAGTTCACGAAAGCCGAATGAATTAGGTACGCCACCCAGATCAGAAATTCGCACTTGCGAAACAGCTAACAGTTCAACTGGCGATCCTGATTCCGTAAAAATCACTGTTCTAGGATCATTTGGATTAATAGTATCGCCAATATTAACGCCGTTCATTATGAGTGTGGCATTTGCACCAGTGTCATCAATGTAATCCACCTCCAAATTGAAAGATCGCAACTCACCATCAGTATAGATATTCCCGGCATTTGCCCAAATGATAATAGAATCCATTCGTTCATCTAATTCTACGTCGAAATTATAGCTAATTTGATAAGTAGGTGGCACGCTCGGGGTAGGACAATATCCATCAAAATTTCCAATTGATCCGTTTGATGTAACACCGACATCGTCCGAGCAAGCAAAATTTTCGATCCTCGGGGGAGTAAAGTTTTCTGTCACACTTGAAGCTGTTATTTCAACTGCCTGAGCTGTCATTATCGAGTTAGTTATCACTACCAAAATTAAAGTTAAAATAATTTGCGATAGAATTTTAAGGCGATTGTAGAAGAGTGATAGAAACATTATCGTAATACATAAATCCAGTATTTAGAACTAACTACTCTAATATAAATTTTTTAATTGATATTTCAAGCATTTCAGGATTGAAACGACAAACTCCCAGATCATCTGTTTTGTACAAAACACATCCATTTTCGGTATATCATGCACTAGATCAGCATGGTTTTATAGGCGATTTCAAACTGTTATCTGAACTAATTATCTTATTCAAAAACCAATCTTATTAGAGCAAGAGCTATATGTCTAAAAGTCCTCATATTGGTCTTCAACATTTAGGCCCTCTGCGTTGCTTATCCAAACACGCGTTTGAAAATCGTATCGACGTGCTTTGTGTGGTAGCTTAAGTCAAATTTCTCGCGGATTTCGTCTTCGGAGAGTTTGGCTGTTACTTCTTCATCTGCAAGAAGCTCGGTGAGGAAGTCTTTGCCTTCTTCCCAGACTTTCATCGCGTTACGCTGAACCATTTTATAAGAATCTTCACGGCTCGCGCCTGCTTGGGTGAGGGCCAATAGAACGCGTTGGGAATGCACAAGGCCACGAAACTTGTTCATATTGTTCATCATGTTCTCAGGATAAACGAGCAGTTTTTCAATTACACCTGTCAGGCGATTAAGCGCGAAGTCTAGCGTGACCGTTGCATCTGGTCCAATCATGCGCTCCACAGATGAGTGCGAAATGTCTCGCTCATGCCAAAGGGCAACATTTTCCATCGCAGGCACGCTAGCCATGCGCACAATGCGGGCTAGGCCAGTGAGGTTTTCTGTCAGCACCGGGTTACGCTTATGCGGCATTGCAGACGAACCTTTTTGGCCAGGCGCGAAATATTCTTCCGCTTCCAGAACTTCTGTTCGTTGAAGGTGACGAATTTCAGTCGCAAGACGCTCAATAGAAGAAGCAATTACACCAAGGGTTGCGAAATACATAGCATGACGGTCGCGTGGAATAACCTGAGTAGAAACTGGTTCAGCGGTTAGGCCCATAGATTTGGCGACATGCTCTTCAACAGCTGGATCGATGTTTGCAAAAGTTCCAACCGCGCCTGAGATGGCACAGGTGGCGATTTCTTCACGTGCAGCTATGAGGCGAGTTTTACAACGTTCAAATTCTGCGTAGGCTTGCGCAAGTTTCACGCCAAATGTCGTTGGTTCCGCATGGATGCCGTGCGAACGGCCAATGGTGATTGTGTCTTTATGTTCGTGCGCGCGGGTTTTAAGAGCCGCCAGCAACTTATCCATGTCTTCCAGTAACAAATCAGTTGCTTTGACCAGTTGAACGTTGAAGCAGGTGTCCAGCACGTCTGAGGATGTCATGCCTTGGTGCACAAAACGCGCATCATCGCCGACGATTTCTGCCAAATGCGTGAGGAATGCGATCACATCATGTTTTGTGACCGCTTCAATTTCATCAATGCGCGCCACATCAAATTCCACGTCTCCAGCTTTTTCCCAGATGGTTTTTGCTGCTTCTTTGGGAATGACACCGAGTTCGGCCAATGCATCACATGCATATGCCTCAATTTCAAACCAGATGCGGAATTTTGACTGCGCTGACCATATGTCCGTCATCGCTTTGCGGGAATAGCGTTCGATCATGTGAATTTTTCCTGTGAATGTTGCCCTCGCATAGCATTGCGTTGATAGAGTTTCAATACGAGCAATTAGTTGCCCACGGGTTGCTTGGGCTAAATGTAAAATTTTTGAAATGTAGTTGGCATTTGTAAAGGATTTAATATTAAATATTGTCAGGGGAATCGAAATTAGATTAAACGAGATGGAAATGAAGAAGATTTTTCAAACATTATGTAAGTCGGCAATCATCGCTGCAACCGTAATCACAGTAACACCTGCAAAAGCAGAAGAAGTTTACATGATACGCGGGTTTCTGAATGTGTTTTCTAATGGCATGAATCAGATGGCTAATAAGATGAAGCGAAGAGGAATTCGCGCGAAGGCTATCTCAGCCGGTGGTTGGGAGAGCGAGGCTAATAGCATTATTTCACGTTCAAAGAACAAGAAAGTTTCTTACCCAATCGTAATTGCAGGTCATTCGCTTGGCGGTGTTGATGCGGTTAAATTCGCCAACCGTTTAGGCAAGGCAGGGGTTCCTGTTGCTTTAGTGATTGGTCTTGACCCTGGATTTCCGCAGCCTGTGCCATTTACCAAAGGTGCAAATCAGGTTGTGAATTATGTATTGCCGGGTGGCAAGCGTTACCGTAAAGGCCTCGGGTTTAAAGGCTCAATCAGCCATATTAATGTTTCTAAATACGGTACAGACCATGTTGGAATCGATAAGAACAGCAAGGTTCAATCGCTCGTGATTTCACGCATCCGTAAAGCTGTGCGCAAGTAAATTATTCTGTTGAGAGCTTGGTCGTGACGGCAAGATATCTGCCGTCTGGCCCTTCAAATCCTACTGATTTCATGAAAATTAGGATTGCAACAACTGGCGCTCCATGCGCCGGGTAATACGTTACGATGTCTGCTAGATCATAATCGAGTGCGCAATTCCTTGACGGTGGAACGCTGTTGTCACCGTGTATTTGCCGTGTTGTCTGGCCATCATCTGTTGCAATTTGTGTGAGAATAAATCCCGCTGTATGACCAAAAGGTTCGCAGATGTCTGAGGGTGGATATTCGATGCGCTCCAAACGAAACTCGATTGAAATATCGAGGGGTGGCGAGAAAAATCTTGGGACAGCTGCCATGCGTTTTTTATCTATACCACGTTCAGTTGGCTGGTTAGTCGCAACCAGATTACCACGGTCTTCAAAGCTTTTCATTACGGGGCCTGCAAGAATACGCGCTTCTTCACGTGCATCGAATATGGTTTTTGTTTCATCGTCTAAGCGGACGCGATAGGGGGAGTTTGCAGTCCATTGATCTGTGTTTGTGTCGATGACGTATATATTTGAATAGGGAAAGCCGGAGCCATCCTGTACGCCATATTCTTCAAATGCAAATAGGGTACCATCGCTCGAAAAACCATGGATGTGGCGCTTGGCAAAATCGCCGGCGTGGGTGGAAAATGCAGTTAGAATAAAAATAGTGGTGACTGAAAAGAGCTTCAAAAATTGATTCATGGTCTCGTCCTAACGTGTTGATTTCAGATTTTTATTTCTGATATCAAAGGTCAAACTTGCCCCTATAGGTGGGCATTATATCATTTTTTGCCACAGAAGCAGAATAAATGCCGTGCGCAATTGCACGCGCCGTTACATTTGCTGCGTGGGCGCCTAAATCTGTCCAGTCATTTCGTGAGGGCGCTACGCCTGATCTGCCACTTGCCACTGAAAAAACAAGGTCACCATCAAATTGGGTATGCGCTGGATAAATAGCGCGAGCGATTCCATCATGTGCAGCAATGGCGAGGCGTTTTGCTTGTGCTTTGGTGAGAACCGCATCGGTTGCAACAATGCCGATTGTGGTATTGGAGACGCTGGAGGCAGTCTCGCGGAATTTGATGTTAAGTTCATTCGCGTTGTCAGGCATTTTCTTCGGAAGGCCATAGTCGCCAAATTCCTTGTTCTTCTCAAAGAGTGCTGCGTGAAAATGATGCGTGTCACCAATAAGTGGAGAACCTAACGCATTAACTGCAAAGAGTGCTGCAACCGTAATGCCGTTGTCTAGTTTGATCGATGCGGTGCCAAGGCCGCCTTTTATGCCTGCCGCCAATGCGCCAGTGCCTGCACCAACGCTACCTGTTTCGAATGAAGTGGAAGCTGTTTCTGCGGCCTCCCAACCCAGATCGCGATAGGGTGGGAACTTACCCCAATCTTTGTCACCACCATTGATCAAATCAAAAAGGATTGCAGCTGGCACAATGGGAACGTGTACATCGCCAACACCAAATCCTCGCCCCATTTCGCGCAATTTTGCCTGTACACCGGAGGCCGAATCTAGACCAAAAGCTGAGCCTCCGGAAAGGGTAATCGCATCTACGGTTTCAACGGAATATTCTGGTTGCAGTAATTCTGTGTCGCGCGTTCCCGGAGCGCCACCATGCACCGCGACAGAGGCGATCATTGGTTCATCACATAAGAGAACCGTAACGCCACTTTTAAGATTGTCGTCTTGTGCATTGCCAATTTTAATGCCCGCAATATCCGTGATCGAATTGTTTGGGCCGGGTTTCATATTTAATTGCCTTGGAAGGGAGTTAGGCGCTCGCCATCCCATGAAAAGACTGAATATGGATTGATAATATTGCGCCCATTTTCATCAAATTTAATTGGCCCGCTAATGGTATCAAATGTCGTGCTGCGCAGGGTTGCAGGGGCTGAATTTCGCTCTGCGTTAATAGCGGTAACCGCAACTTCGATGGCCGCATATCCGGCATAAATTTGCGGATCAGGTTCAATTTCAAGCGCAAGCAGTTTCTTTGTAAGTTCTTCACTTATAACAATATTTTCTGAAACTACCTTGAGGCCAGGCGGTATGGTGTTTGCCTCTTCCAAAAATGGCAGAATTGAAAGCTGTTCCGAGACGAGAAGGTCTAATTTAACGCCAGTATTTTCCATGTCTTTGGCAATGGTGATTAAATCTTCTGAGGTAGCCGCAGCGATAAAAGCTGCTTTGACACCTGAGCGTTCTAAGCGGCGCAGGAGGCCCGCCTGCGTTGATTGCGCTGCGCGGAAACTGTCTGAAAATTGTTCCTTGGTGCCAAGTTGGTCAAGTTGAATGCGCAAATTGTCTGTGAAGGTACGGCCATAAATTGTGCCATCATCGACAACAGCAAAAGGGATGCCCCGCCAATTAGCTGAGATAAATTCTGCGGCAGTTGCATATGGATAATCATCGCCCGGTGACATGCGCCAAAGGTTCCATTCTTCGCGCTCTCTATCCTTGATAAGGCGAATGGAGCGCGCGCCTGCTATAAGCAGTGGGATATCTGCTTCCCGCATCTGGCTGGCTGCTTTGATTGCCACATCATTACACAAATATCCTGTGACAATTGATGGTTTAGCGTTGATTAGATCATGCGTTGCGAGTTCACCAAGTTCAACATCACAACCATCATCTGCAATGAACATTTCATGACCTTGGCCAATTGCTTCCATTGCAAGCTTGGCGCCAGTGCGGAATTTACGCCCTAGTTCAGAGGCGTCTCCACTCAACGGTATTGATATGCCAATGACATCTGCCTTTAACGGAGAGGGCAGCGCAAAGCTTGCAAAGGCTGTGAGAGCTGCAAGGCTAATTTGTTTGAGTCGTTTACGCATCATGGTGTTTTGATTTTTAATGCCTTCGTTGATGAATTGCCAGACTTTTAATCGGTCAAGCCTTTTATATATGCTGGCAATCTCAATAGTCTCGCGCTATCTATATTCTAGTACGGAGGAATAGATGACAAAACTACCTAATAGCATTGATGAAACAGAAGCGCTTTTGACAGGTGAGGGATACGTGTCTGACCGGGCGCTTGCGACCGTTTTGCATCTTGCACTTAAGATGGCGCGCCCGCTGTTTCTTGAAGGCGAGGCTGGCGTTGGCAAGACGGAGATCGCAAAAGTATTATCATCAGGGTTGGGTCGGCCGCTTATTCGCCTGCAATGCTATGAAGGGTTGGACATTGCGTCCGCGGTTTATGAGTGGAATTATGCGGCCCAAATGGTGGAAATTCGTCAACGTGAGGCAGGTGGTGACAAAGCGCAAGATAGCGTCTTCACCGAAGAATTTTTGATTAAGCGTCCGTTGTTGCAAGCACTTGAGGGTGAGGCGGGCAAAGCGCCTATTTTGCTGATTGATGAGCTTGACCGGGCAGATGAGGCGTTTGAGGCTTTTCTGCTGGAGATTTTATCTGACTTTCAAGTAACCATCCCGGAGCTTGGCACGGTCAAGGCTGCAGAACCACCGATCGTTATTATTACTACGAACCGTACACGGGAAATTCATGATGCTTTGAAACGCCGTTGCCTCTATCATTGGGTAGATTATCCAGATGCCGCGCGAGAGCTTTCGATTGTGAACACAAAAGTGCCGGGCTGTAGTGAAAATCTTTCACGCGAAGTGGTGGCCTATGTTCAACGCTTGCGCCAGGTCGATTTGTTCAAAAATCCTGGTGTTGCAGAGACGCTTGATTGGGCATCCGCGCTTATCGAACTTGATAAAGTAGCCATCGACCCACAGACGGTTTCAGATACGATTGGCGTTCTCCTCAAATACCAAGACGACATCGCCCGTATTGATGGGAGTGAGGGCCAAGAACTGCTGAAAGAAGTGAAGCGGGAATTGGTGGACGCGTAACATATGGAAGCTGTTGCCAATCCCTCCGGTCGCCTAGCCGAAAACATTCTCTATTTTGCACGTACTTTGCGGGATGCGGGTATGAAACTTGGGCCGTCAAGCGTGGTGGATTGTGTGCGTGCGGTGGAGGCCGGTGGCTTGTCTGATCGCGATGATTTTTACTGGACGCTGCACTGCATTCTCGTCAATCGCAAGGAAGACCGTGTGGTGTTTGATGAGGCGTTTAAGCTCTATTGGCGTTCACGCGAGCTGGTTGAGAAAATGATTCAGATGTTTTCACCACAAATGCGCGATGACAGCGAACGTCAGAAACCAAAGGCGGGCGAGTCGCGTGTTTCTCAAGCCATGTTTCAAGACGAACAGCCTGCGCAAGAATATGAACGGCCAGAAATTGAGGTGGATGCCTCGTTCACGTCATCCGCCAAGGAAGTTTTGCGTGAGCAAGATTTTGCACAGATGACTGCAGTAGAAATTGCACTAGCGCGGGCGGCTATGGCTAAAATGAAACTGCCGGTGCGCGAAGTGCAAACACGGCGGTTTAAATCTGTTTCCCGTGTTGCAAAAGCTGATCCGCGCAAGATGATGGCGAAAGCCATGCGCACTGGCGGGGATTTGATCTTGCCGCAATTTAAGGAGCCGCGCCGTGTTGAGCCGCCAGTAGTGATCTTGGCGGATATATCGGGTTCCATGAGCCAATATTCGCGGACGTTCTTGCATTTTTTTCATGCGCTTTCTGAAAACCAACGCAAAGTGCATACGTTTTTGTTTGGTACACGGCTCACGAATGTGACGCGCCAACTCCGCAACAAGGATATTGATGTGGCGTTGGATGAATGTGCGGAAGCGGTTGACGATTGGTCCGGCGGCACGCGCATTGGCGAAACACTTTATGAGTTTAATCGATTATGGTCACGCCGTGTGTTGGGGCAGGGTGCAATCGTCGTGCTCGTAACGGATGGATTAGAACGCGATGTGGATGACATGCTGACCCATGAAATGGATAGGCTACATCGCTCCTGTCGTAGGCTCATTTGGCTTAATCCGCTATTGCGGTTCGATCAATTTAAGGCTGCTGCCAAAGGCGTTCGTGCTATGCTGCCTCATGTGGATGAGTTTCGTCCGGTTCATTCGCTCGATAGTTTGCAGGGACTTTGTGATGCGCTCGGTGGTGAAGCAAACCGTCAATATAATCCGCAGAACTGGATGTGATTGGTGTTCAGAATAATTGTTTTCATTTTATCGTTTCTTCTTCTTACACATGCAAATGCGCAAGAACCTGATTTTTCTGTGCCCACCACAATTGAAAAATTCGATGATCTTGTTTTGGTGAGTTTCAAGGATGACGCTGAAAAGGAAATGCTTCTGCCATTTGCGAAGCCGCTTTTGGAAACAATTGAAGCTGCAACATTGCCTGAAAATGAGGGCAGGCCGATTGTTCAGATTAGTTTTGCTGAGAAGTCTGAGGTTAATTTCGTTATCGATACGCGTAATACGGAAACTTGCCGCGCCTATTTTGGTACGATTATTCGCGATCGAGACGTGTTTGAATTCGGTGTTTTGCTGGATGAAGAGATCGGTATAGTGGGAAGTGATGGTGCATCGCCCGCAGCTATTGTTATTGCGGGGCATCTCGTAAGTTGCAACCATGAAGCGATTGACAATACGCGCATTTATACGCTCAATTCTGTAAGAGACCGTCGGCAAACGCGACCGATTGTGAAATTGATTGCAAAGCTTGAAACGCGTGAACTTGAATTGAAAGTAGATGAATTAAAGGACCGGCAAATACCATGACTGATATCTCTCATGATGAATTAACCATTGCCGAAAAGTGGATGAAGGCTGGCCGCGAAGTGGCCGTTGCCACCGTAGTTTCTACATGGGGTTCCGCGCCGCGTCCTTCCGGTTCGCATTTGGTAATTGACGAGGACGGGAATTTCGAAGGCTCTGTATCCGGTGGGTGCGTTGAGGGGGCGGTGGTTTCCGAGGCCATGGAAGTTTTACAATCTGGCGAACCCAAAATGCTTGAATTTGGTGTAGCGGATGAAACGGCTTGGGAAGTCGGTCTTTCCTGCGGCGGTAATATCCGCGTCTATGTGGAGCGTATTGGCTAATGGATCCACTTACGCTCAAGAAACTCAATGCTGCGCGAAATGAACGCAAGGCTTGTGTCACTGTCACTGATTTGGGTGACGGGCGAGATCGTCTCGTGCTTGAAGGCGATGAAGTCGGCGGCGAATTGGGCGAGGCGGTTCATAAGGCGTTTCGTTCGGGTAAGTCCTCGACCATCATGATTGGCGAGATAGAGTTCTTTCTCAATGTTCATTTGCCCGCCGTGCGTATCGTCGTGATTGGCGCTGTGCATATCAGTCAGGCCTTGGTGACGATTGCACAAACCGCAGGCTTTGATTTACATGTGATCGATCCGCGTACGGCTTTTGCTACGGAAGAAAGATTCGCCAATGTAAAGCTTGATGCTGAATGGCCGGAAGACATTATGGGCGATGATGCGCTGGATGCATATACAGCGCTGGTAGCGGTTACCCATGACCCGAAAATTGATGACTATCCGCTACTCCAGGCGATGAAGGCCGAGTGCTTTTATATCGGTGCGCTTGGCAGCAGGAAGACACATGGCAAGCGTGTTGATCGTTTAAAAGAGCAAGGCGCAACTGACGCGCAACTTGCTCGCATACATGCACCGATTGGGCTTGATATTGGTGCTGCAAATCCACCGGAAATTGCAGTGGCGATCATGGCGCAAATTATTGAGGCATTACGCAAACGGGAAGATGCGAAATGAAGTTCGGGCCAGTTCCATTAACTGAAGCGATTGGTGGCATTCTTGCCCATTCCATTCTGCTTGGAAGCGGCAAACGTATCCGCAAGGGCACAGTGCTTGATGCTGAGGCGATTGGTTTGATCGAAGCGGAAGGCATGACACGTGTTTCTGTTGCCATGTCAGAGCCGGGCGATGTTTTGGAAGATGAAGCCGCAACCGAAATTGCTATTAAGCTGACCGGCGGGCATTACAAGTTAGATGCAGCGACGACAGGCCGCGTCAACATATTTAGTGCCGTGAATGGCGTGTTCCGTGTTTCAAAGGAAATTGTTGATGCAATCAACAGGATCGATCCGGGGATCACTATCGCTACTTTGCCTGACTATGAAAGCGTCAATGAAGGGCGTATGATTGCGACGATCAAAATTATTCCCTATGGCATTTCGCGCGCTGCTCTTGATGCGGTTTTGGCGCTGGAACTCACCGACATCTTTGATGTTTCCGAGTATTCTGCGAAGCGCGTTGGTATGATTTCCACCGTTTTGCCGACGCTTAAAGAAAGCGTCATCGACAAGACGCGCAAGGTTTTGGAAGGACGGTTAGAAGCTTCCGGTTCCGAGCTTGTGGGCGATCTGCGCGTGCCGCATGAAGTGCCTGTCGTCGAACACGCGATACATACCGCAATTGCGGATGCTGATATGATCATCTTGTTTGGTGCATCTGCTATCAGTGATGTGCGGGATGTGATCCCGGCAGCTATTGAGAGCGCCGGCGGTAGTATCAAACGTTTCGGTATGCCGGTTGACCCTGGCAATCTTATGTTGCTTGCGGAACTGGATGGTAAACCAGTGATTGGTGCGCCGGGATGTGCTAGAAGTCCTGCGGAGAATGGCTTTGACTGGGTGTTGCAGCGCCTATTGGCAGGCATTGATGTTGGCGCCGATGACATTATGGGTATGGGCGTTGGTGGCTTGTTGATGGAAATTGGCGCACGGCCGCACCCGCGCGAGAAGAAAGTCAGTGGGCGGGCGCATATTGCTGCCATTATTCTGGCTGCCGGTCAGTCTCGGCGCATGGGCGCTCTAAACAAGATGACTGTGGATGTTCACGGCAAATCCATGGTGCGCCATGTGGCGGATGCAGTGGCGGTAAGTAAGGTAAATAATGCAGTCGTGGTCACAGGTAGCAACCCTGATGAAATTGAAGCCGTACTAAAAGGCGTCGACTGCGATTTCGCTCATAATGCGGATTTTGAGGAAGGTCTATCTACATCGCTCAGAACAGGCATTCAATCTTTAGGCGAAGATGTCGGACGTGCCATTATTTTACTTGGAGACATGCCGTTCGTTGAAAGTGCGATGATTGATAACCTCATCGCGGCGTCTGATGAAAACCCGGGCAAGATTATCATCGCCACTCATGAAGGCAAGCGCGGTAACCCGGTTCTATGGCCGCGTCGATTTTTTGAAGAACTCACTCATATTCAAGGTGACACCGGCGCGCGGCATATCATCGAAACCCATCGTGATTTGGTGATTGAAGTAGAGCTTGGCGAAGCAGCAAGTGTGGATATTGATACGAAAGAGGTTTTGGATT